>JALSGW010000001.1 GCA_026982585.1 Alphaproteobacteria bacterium
CGGCCAGAGGGAGGGCCCCTGCAGCAGCCGGCTGCGGCCCAGCAGTCCCGCGCTCTCGCGGGCGAGTTCGGCGAGCAGCCGGGCGGGGCCGAGACGAAGGAGCTGCTCTGCCCTCCCCCGCTCCTCCACCCAGGTGACGCCGCTTCGATGGGAGGCGAGCGGCAGGAGGGCGAGCGGTCCCCCCGGGCGCAGGATCTCGGTGATGGTGCCGCGGGTCGGCTGTTCGTGTTCCACCACGAGCGTGAGCGCGCTCTGCGGATAGGTCCAGCTGCGGGCCCCCAGGCCGGCGAGCGCCCGCACCGACGAACGGCGGCCGTCCGCTCCCACGAGAAGCCGCGCGCGGATGCTCATCCCCCCGGCGAGCCGGGCGGTGATCCAATCCGGATCGCGCGCGATCGCCACCAGCCTGTCCTGGACGAAGCGCTCCTCTCCGGCGAGATCGGCGAAGGTCCGGGAAAGGGTGTCCCTGAGCGCCGCGTGTTCCACACCGTAGGCGAGCGGCAGCCCGTCCAGCTCTTCGGACCGGTACACCAC
Source organism: Alphaproteobacteria bacterium (assembly GCA_026982585.1). Classification (GTDB taxonomy): domain Bacteria; phylum Pseudomonadota; class Alphaproteobacteria; order Geminicoccales; family Geminicoccaceae; genus HRBIN39. The sequence goes on from JALSGW010000001.1 coordinate 535, forward strand.
CCGGCCCCCGCCCGGACGCTCCCACACCGCCACCCGGTCCACCGCGAAAGCCGCGCCGGCGATCCACCGCCACAGGCCGAGCCGCTCCGCCAGCTCCCGGCTGCCCCGAAGCAGCGCCAGATGCCGCCCGTCCTTGCAAGCGCCTCGCCGCAAAGGGGCCGGATCGACCACCACCGGCTCAAATCCACACAGCGCAAGCGCGCAGGCGAGAAAGAGGCCGCTGTGGCCGGCCCCGACGATCACCACCTCCGCTCGCAATTCGGCCATGCCCGCTCTCCTCCGCCTTTCGCCTAAAAGCTCGAACGCCGCTGCGCAAGGCCGGCACGCAGCTGTCCGATCCGGGCTCTGCGGTTGGCCACGGCGCCGGCTTTCGGCTATGGAAGAGCCGCGCTGCAACCGTGCGGCGGCGCGGATGGTCAGCGATCGCGCCGGTCTCGTGGGAGGGGTATCGGCGCGGCGGATCGGGTTTGTGGCGGGACGCCCCTCGCGGACGGATCCCGGGGGCGCAGCGCCAAGGCGGGAGGCAAGGCGTGATCGACCGCGGCATCACCCTGGAGGACCGCTACCACAAGCGTGAGGGCCGGGTCCTCCTGACCGGCATCCAGGCCATCGTCCGCCTGGCCCTGGAACAGGCCCGCCGGGACCGGGATGCCGGACACCGGACCGCGGGATACGTCACCGGCTACCGGGGCTCGCCGCTCGGCGGCCTGGACCAGCAGCTCGCGCGCATCCGCCCGCTCCTGGAAGCGCACGACATCGTCCACCAGCCGGCGGTCAACGAGGAGCTGGCGGCCACCGCCTGCCAGGGGACGCAGCAGGTGGGGCTCTTCGGCGAGGGCCGCTTCGATGGGGTGTTCGCTCTGTGGTACGGCAAGGGTCCGGGCGTCGACCGCTCCGGCGATGCCATTCGCCACGGCAACCTGTTCGGCACCGCGCCGCTCGGTGGCGTCCTTCTGCTCCTGGGCGACGACCATCTGTGCGAGAGCAGCACCACCGCGCATCAGAGCGAATACGCCATGGTGGACGCCATGGTGCCGGTGCTGAATCCCTCGAGCGTGGAGGACATCCTCCGCTTCGGTCTGCTCGGCCTCGCCATGTCCCGCTACTCCGGGGCGTGGGTGGCCCTCAAATGCGTCCACGACACGGTCGAAAGCACCCAGACGCTGCGGGTGGCGCCGGACGAGCCGCGCATCCTGCTGCCCGAGGACGGTCCTCCGGCCTCCGACGGCGTCCACATCCGCTGGCCCGACCACGGCATCGGCCAGAGCATGGCGCTCGCCCAGGAGCGGCGGCTGCACACGGTGAAGCTGGAACTCGCGCGGGCGTTCGCCCGGGCCAACGGCATCGACCGGCTCATAGCAGGGGACGAGGCGGCCGGCCTTCTGTTGGTCACCTGCGGCAAGAGCCATGCCGATCTGCTCGCCGCCCTCGACCTGCTCGATCTCGAGCCCTCAGCCCTGCCCCGCCTGGGGGTGCGGCTCTACAAGGTGGGGCTGACCTTCCCCCTCGATCCGGTGATGCTCGAGCGGGCGGTGTGCGGCGTGGATCGGGTGCTGGTGATCGAGGAGAAGCGTCCGCTTGTCGAGGACCAGATGCGGACGCTGCTCTACGGCAGCGAGCACCGGCCCGTGATCGAGGGCAAGCGCGATCGTCACGGCGCGGAGTTGTTCCCGAGTTACGGGGCGCTCGCCCTGGCCCGCATCGCCCTCGCCGTGGGCCGGCGCATCGCCGAGGTGTCCGGCGACGGGGCGGTGCGCCGGGCGGCCGAGCGCATCGCCGCCGTGGCCGAAGGCGGCAAGGCCTTCGATCCGCCGGGGCGGCGCCTGCCCTGGTACTGTCCGGGCTGTCCCCACAACACCTCCACCCTCAACCTCCCCGAGGGCGCCCGGGCGCTCGCCGGCATCGGTTGCCATTTCATGGTGCAGTGGATGGATCCGCGCACCGCCACCTTCACCCAGATGGGCGGCGAAGGCGCCTCCTGGCTCGGCCAGGCGCCCTTCAGCCGAAGGCGCCATGTGTTCCAGAACATGGGCGACGGCACCTTCTTCCACTCGGGATCCCTGGCCGTGCGGGCGGCGGTGGCGGCCGGCGTCGACATCACCTTCAAGCTGCTCTTCAACGACGCGGTGGCCATGACCGGCGGCCAAAAGATGGAGACGGCGAGCCTCGCCGTGCCAGAGATCGCGCGGCTCTTGGAGGCGGAAGGGGTTGCGGAGATCGCGGTGGTCACCGACGAGCCCGGCAAATACCCGATCGGCACCCTCTGGCCGCGCAACTGCCGCGTCTATCCCCGAAGCGAGCTTGCGGCGGTGCAGGAGCGCCTCCAGCGCACCCCCGGTGTGACGGTGCTCATCTACGACCAGACCTGCGCCGCCGAACTCAGGAGACGGCGCAAGCGCGGCCGCGCCCCGCAGCGGCCCCTGAGGGTGGTGATCCACGAGGAGGTCTGCGAGGGTTGCGGCGACTGCGGTCGGGTGTCCAACTGCGTGGGCATCCTGCCGGTGGACACACCCTTCGGCACCAAACGGCGCATCGACCAGAGCGCCTGCAACAGCGACTACAGCTGCCTCGACGGCTTCTGCCCCAGCTTCGTCACCGTGGAGGACGCCCAGCCCCGAACTGCGGCCGCGGTTGCCGATCCGCCGCCGGCTCCGCCTCCCGCACCCCGCGCGCCCTTGGCCCGGCCCTATGGTATCGTCATCGCCGGCATCGGCGGCACCGGGGTGGTGACGGTGGCGGCGCTTTTGGCCATGGCCGCCCATCTCGAGGGCAAGGCGGTGGCGGCTTTGGACATGATCGGACTGGCCCAGAAGGGCGGCGCGGTGGTCTCCTTCGTGCGCATCGGCGAGGACCAGGACCATCTCGGGGCGCCGCGGGTGGCGGACGGACGGGCGGATCTGGTGTTGGGATTCGATCTGCTGGTGGCGGCGGGGGCGATGTGCCTGCCCACCATCGGAGCCGGACGCACCCGCATTGTGGTCAACGAGGCGGAGACGGTGACCGGGGCCTTCACCCGCGACCCCGAGGCGCGGGTGCCGGTCCTGGAGCTGCGGCGGATCCTGGAGCGGGCGGCCGGCGGTGCGGAGGCGGTGGAGGCGCTGGATGCCCTGGAGCTCGCGCGGGAGCGGCTCGGCGATACCATCGGCGCCAACCTGCTTTTGGTGGGCTACGCCTGTCAGAAGGGCTGGCTGCCGCTCTCGGTGGAGGCGATCGAGCGGGCCATCGAGCTCAACGGCGTCATGGTGGATTTCAACCTCCGGGCCTTCGCCTGGGGGCGGGCCCTGGCCGCGGATCCCTCGCTGGGCGAGCGGCGGAAGGAAGAGCGCCCGAGCGCCCGCGGCGCTTCCCTGGACGAGCGCATCGCCTTCTGGCGGCGGCACCTCACCGCATGGCAGAACGCCGCCTGGGCGGAGCGGTTTTCGGCGCGCATCGCCCGGCTGCGGGATCTCGAACGGCGGCATTTCCCGGGCCGCGAGGCGCTCACCCGCGAAGCGGTGGAATCCCTCGGCCGGCTGATGTCGTACAAGGACGAATACGAGGTGGCGCGGCTCTTTGCCGGCGATTCCCTGCGCCGCCAGCTGGCCCGGGAGTTCCGCAGCTGGGGCCGCATCCACTACCATCTGGCACCACCGCTCCTGGCATCCCGGGATCCGCGCACCGGCCGCCCCCAGAAGGCCCGCTACGGTCCCTGGATGGGCCGGCTGTTTCCCTGGCTGGCGCGCCTTCGGGTGCTGCGCGGCACGGCTTTGGATCCCTTCGGCTGGACCCGGGAGCGGCGGGAGGAGCGCGCGCTCATCACCGAGTTCGAGGAGCTTATCGATGAGGTGATGGCGCGCATGGCGGAGGTGGACTATGCGGTGGCGCGTGAGCTGCTGGCTCTTCCCCAGATGATCCGCGGTTTCGGACCGGTGAAGGAGCAGGCGATCGCCGCCTACCGGAAGAAGCGCGCCGCCCTGATGCCGCGGCTTGTGGGCGGCCCGGAGCTGGTGCGCGCGGCGGAGTGAGCGGATCATGCGGCTGTCGCCGGAGGGGTTGATCGTGGTGCTGACCGGGGCCGGCATTTCGGCGGAGTCGGGGCTGCGCACCTTTCGCGACCAGGACGGGCTGTGGTACGAGTTCCGGATCGAGGAGGTGGCCACGCCCGAGGCCTTCGCCCGCGATCCCGCCAAGGTGCTGGACTTCTACAACCAGCGCCGGCGCGGTCTGCTCGCGCCGGAGGTGCGGCCGAATGCGGCGCACCTGGCCCTCGCCCGCCTGGAGCGGAGCTGGCCCGGCGGGGTGCTGGTGGTCACCCAGAACGTGGACGATCTGCACGAGCGGGCCGGATCAAGGCGCGTGTTGCACATGCACGGGGAGCTGCTCAAGGCGCGCTGTCTCGCCTGCGGGGCGGTGTGCGAGTGGCGGCGGGACCTGGACCTCGAGAGCCGCTGTCCGGCCTGCGGGACGGTGGGGCGCATGCGCCCCCATATCGTCTGGTTCGGCGAGATCCCCTTCCACCTCGAGGACATCGAAGAGGCGCTCGCCCGCTGTACCCTCTTCGTCGCCGTCGGCACCTCGGCGGAGGTCTATCCGGCGGCCGGTTTCGTGGACCGGGTGAAGGCGTTGGGCCGGGCCTGTACGGTGGAGCTCAATCTGGAGCCGTCGGCAAAAAGCCATTGCTTCGACGACCGGCGCTACGGGCCCGCCACCCGGGTGGTACCGGCGTTCGTGGAGGAGCTGCTGGCCGAGATCGGCGGCAGCCGAGAGCAGCAAGGGAGTGCAGTCCGTGACCGTCGATCCCGTGGCCCTGACCGCTGAGCTCCTGCGCCAGGACACCGTCAACCCGCCGGGCCGGGAAGCGCGCTGTCTGGATCCCCTGGCCGAGCGGCTCGCCGCCGCCGGCTTCCGGGTCGAGAACGTCGCCCTCACGCCGGAACGGCCCAACCTGATCGCGCGCATCGGACCGGACGACCGGCCCGCCCTGGCCTTCACCGGCCATGTGGACGTGGTGCCGCTGGGCGAGGCGCCCTGGACGGTGGATCCCTTCGCCGGCGTGATCCGGGACGGGCGCATCTATGGTCGCGGCGCAAGCGACATGAAGTCCGGCGTGGCCGCCATCGTGGCGGCGGCCCTCGCCTTTGCCCGCGACCCGGCGCCGGGTGTGGCGGTGGAGCTTGCGCTCACCTCGGGCGAGGAGGTCGGCCTCGAAGGGGCGAAGCGCCTCGCCCAATCGGGACGGCTCGGCCCTGCCGGCGCCCTGGTGGTGGCCGAGCCCACCGGTCTTGTCCCCTGCATCGGCTACCGCAGCGTGCTGTGGCTGGATCTCGTGTTTCAAGGCCGCACCGCCCACGCCTCCAACCCGGAGGTGGGCGACAACGCCCTGCTCAAGGCCTGCCGCGCCGCCGTGGCCCTCTCGAGCTGGGACTTCGACGGCGCACGCCATCCCCTGCTCGAGCCGCCGAGCCTGAACTGCGCCCGGCTCCACAGCGGCCTCAACTACAACTCGGTGCCGGATCGGGCGGTGCTGGGCGTGGATCTCCGCCTGTTGCCGGACCAGGCCTTCGCCGAGGTGGAGGCGCGGGTGGCGGAGCTCACGGGCGCCCACGAGGTGATCCGCCGGCACGAGGTGCGGGCGGTGTGGACGGACCCCGACCATCCCTGGCTTAAGGAGGTCGCGCGGCTGCTCGCGGAGCGCTTCGGGCAGGACGGCGCCCTGCGCACCGTGCCCTATTGCACCGACGCATCGGCGCTGCTCGACGGCTACGGGGACATCCCAGTGCTGATCCTGGGCCCGGGCGAGGCGGCACAGGCGCATCGCACCGACGAATGGTGCCTGGTGGACAACATCCGCACCGCGAGCGAGATCTATCTCGCCCTCATGCGCGGCTGGCGCGCAAGCTAGCCCGCCCCGGGCGCGGCCGGAAGCTCAGCCTTCGGGCTCGTGTCCGTGGGTTCGCCGGAAGGATTCGCGGAACGCCTCCAGCTGCTCGGCGCTCGCCTCGCGCTGGAAGCGGCGCTTCCACTCCTCATAGGGCATGCCGTAGACGAGCTCCCTGGCCTCCGCGTCGGAGAGCGCCAACCCGGCCTCCTCTGCCGCTTCCCGCAGCCAGCGGGCGAGGCAGTTGCGGCAGAAGCCGGCCAGGTTCATGAGATCGATGTTCTGCACGTCGCTGCGCGTGCGCAGATGCTGGATCAGTCTGCGGAACGCCGCCGCCTCCAGCTGCACCCGCAGGCGCTCGTCGATCCTGTCCATCGCCGCACCCTCCGAGCCGCTCGCACCGGACCCCACAGGCCCGTCCCGGCGCTCATGTGGCACGCCCGAGGGCCGAGCCAAGAGCGGAGGATCGGGGCCGGGGATGCGCCGGTCAGCCGGCTATGTGCAGGCGCACCACGCCCGTGACGCCGGAATCAAGCCCGCCGAGGCCGACGTCGCGCTCGAACACCGCCACGTCCCCCTGCAGCGCCACGCCGGGAAACAGGCCGAGGGTGCCGCTCAGGACCACGCTGCGCGGATTGGAGGGTCCGTCCGGATCCGCCAGCGCCATGGTCAGCGACACGTCGGCGATGCCGAAGGAATAGGCCAGGCCGGCGTTGAAGACCTTGCGATCGCCACCCTGGTCGTTCTTCTCCACGAAATAGCCGGCGGCCGCGGACACCGCACCGTAACCGACCCGCAGCCCGCCGCCGATCGCCCGGAAATCATTGCCGTTGCCCAAGGGATCCACCT
>JALSGW010000002.1 GCA_026982585.1 Alphaproteobacteria bacterium
TGCCGTCGGCGGTGCGCCAGCCGCGCGCCCTCCAGCGTGGCAGCCACTCGCTCATGCCGCGGCGCAGATAGTCGCTGTCGGTATAAAGACGCACCCTCGAGGGGCGCTTCAGCGCCTCGAGCGCCCGGATGGCGGCGGTGAGCTCCATGCGGTTGTTGGTGGTCTCCGGCTCCCCGCCGCTGAGCACCCGCTCGCGGCCGCGCCAGCGCAGGATGGCCGCCCAGCCGCCCGGGCCCGGATTGCCCGAACAGGCCCCGTCGGTGTGGATCTCCACCGCTTCACACTCGGCCTCCGTCACCGGCCCCCGTTCCCCTGCGCGCGAACCACCCGCACCCCGGGCCCAGGTTGACGGGATGGCTGCCACGAGGCAAGGGCGGTGGCGGAACAGCGGCGCGGAGGTCCGAAACTGACCGCCAAGGCGGAACGCGCCGAGGCGGGGGTGCTTGCGGGGCCGATCGTGGTGCTCGCCCGGCCGCAGCTGGGCGAGAACGTCGGCCTGGTGGCCCGTGCCATGCTCAACTTCGGCCTCGCCGACCTGAGGCTCGTGCGGCCGCGCTTCGGCTGGCCCAACGCCAAGGCGGTGGCGGCCGCGGCGGGCGCCTATGCGGTCCTCAACCGGGTGCGGACCTTTCCCTCCCTGGACGAGGCGATCGCGGACCTGCAGCTGCTCTTCGCCACCACCGCCCGTGCCCGGGAGATGGACAAGCCGGTGGTGGACGCCGAGCAGGCGGCAGAGCTCGCCCAGCAGGCGCTCGCGCGCGGCGAGCGGGTCGGCTATCTGTTCGGTCCCGAGCGCACCGGGCTCACCAACGAGGAGATCGCGCTCGCAGACCGCATCCTCACCGTCCCCCTCAATCCCCATTTCTCCTCGCTCAACGTGGCCCAGGCGGTGTTGATCTGCGCCTACGCCTGGTTCCGCAGGCGCGCGCCGGACCAAGCCACACCCCGCGCGCTCAGGGAACCCGAGCCCGTGAGCAAGGGCGAGCTGCGGCGCTTTCTGGATTATCTCACCGCCGCCCTCGAGGAGCGCGGCTTCTTCCGCAGCGCCACAAGCCGCCCCAGCCTCGAGCGGCGTATTGCGCTGTTGTTCGAGAAACGGGCGCTCAGCGCAGCGGAGCTGAACCTGCTGTTCGGCATCGTGCGCAAGCTCCACGAGCCGCGGCGCTAGCGCCGGGCACGGCATGCGACCCGAATCCGGCGGAGAAACCCAACATCGCTCTGGTGCCGCAGGAGGGACTCGAACCCCCGACCCGCGCATTACGAATGCGCTGCTCTACCGGCTGAGCTACTGCGGCCCGCTCCCAATATGGAGCGCCCGAAAGGCTTTTGGCAAGCTCAGCACCACCGTGCTCACGGCGCAAGCGCCCGTCTGAGATCGACCACCTCCACCCGCTCCCCCGGCTGCCGGGGCGGGTCGTGGGGCGGGCGGACGATCAGGGCGTCGGCCCGGGCGAAGAGCGCGAACATGGAGCTGTCCTGCCGATCGGCCGGCACCACCTCCCGGCCCGTATCGGTTTCCCGCCAAAAGGCCCGCAGATAATCGCGGCGCTCGTCGTTGGCGGGAAGCGGTGCGGCGACGCGCGCGCGTTCGGTGGCAAGGGCCGGATCGAGCCCGAGACTGCGCCTGAGCACCGCCCGCAGGAACACGAGCGCGCACACCGCCGCCGAGACCGGATTGCCCGGCAGGCCGAGGAACAGCATGCCCCCGAGGCGGCCGAAGATCAGGGGCTTTCCGGGCCGCATGGCGATCTTCCAGAAGTCGAGGGCAAGCCCGAGCCCGCCCGCCGCCTCGCGTACGAAGTCGTAGCTTCCCACCGAGGCGCCGCCGGTGGTGACCACCACATCCGCACCCCGTGCCTCCCGCAAGGCGTCGGCGAGCGCCTCCGGCCGGTCTGGGGCGATGCCGAGGTCCCAGGCCTCGCCGCCCCACCCCCGCACCATGGCGGCCAGGGCGAGGGAGTTGGAACTCACGATCTGTGCGGGGCCGGGGGTGCTGCCGGGCCAGACCAGCTCGTCGCCGGTGGCGAGCAGCGCAACCCGCGGCCGCCTGCGCACCGGAACCCAGCCGTGGCCCATGGCCGCCGCCAGCCCCACCGCCCGGGCATCCAACACCGTTCCGGCGGCGAGACCCAACCAGCCTTCCTCGAAATCGAGACCGGCGGGCCGGATGTAGCGACCCGCCTCCACCTCCGCGCAGACCTCCACCGCCTGTGCCCGCATGCGGGCGTGTTCCTGGATCAACACCGCATCGGCCCCCGCGGGAAGGGGGGCGCCGGTGAAGATGCGCACCGTCTCGCCGGGCCCGATGCCGCCCGGATAGCCTGCTCCGGCCCGGCTCTCGCCCACCAGCCGCAGCAGCGCGCCGGCGCGGGCGTCCGAGGCCCGCACGGCGAAGCCGTCCATCGCCGAGACCGCGACCGGCGGCTGGCGCCGCAACGCCCGCAGATCCCCGGCCAGCACCCGCCCCAGGGCGGAGGCGAGCGGCACCCACTCCCGTCCGGTCCTAGGAGCCGCCTCCAGGATGCGAGCCAGCGCCTCCTCCACCGGGATCATGTCATGCCTCGGCCCGCCACTCCCCGGAGCGCCCGCCCGCCTTGTGGAGCAGCCGCACCTCGGCGATGCGCATGCCGCGGTCGACCGCCTTGCACATGTCGTAGACGGTGAGCGCCGCCACCGCCGCCGCGGTGAGCGCCTCCATCTCCACCCCGGTCCGCGCCTCCACCTTGCAGCTCGCCCGGATCACGAGCGTGTTCTCCTCCACGAGCGGCTCGAACTCCACCGTCACCCGGCTGAGCGGCAGCGGATGGCAGAGGGGGATGAGCTCGGCGGTGCGCTTGGCGCCCATGATGCCGGCCAGTTGCGCCACCGCCAGCACGTCGCCCTTGGCCAGGTCCCGGGCGAGGATGCGCCGCAGGGTCTCGGGCGCCATCACCACCCTGGCCTCGGCGGTGGCCACGCGAGCCGTCACCGGTTTGGCGGACACGTCCACCATCACCGCATTGCCCCGCTCGTCGAAATGGGTGAGCTCGCTCATGAGACCGCCTCCCGACCGAGCAGCCGGCGCGTGGCCCGTTCCACGTCCGGCTGCCGCATGAGGGATTCCCCGACCAAAAACGCCTTGGCGCCGGCCCGCTGCATGCGCAGCAGGTCCCGGTGGCTGGCGAGCCCGCTCTCGGCCACCAGAAGACGATCCCGGGGCACCCGCGGCGCCAGCTCCTCGAAGGTGGCAAGCGACACCTTGAGGCTGCGCAGGTCGCGGTTGTTGATGCCGATCATCCCCCAGAGGCGGAGCGCCCGCTCGAGCTCGAAGGCGTCGTGCACCTCGAGCAAGACGTCCATGCCCAGCTCCCGGGCGGCGGCGACCAGTTCCGCCGCCAGACGATCGTCCACGGCGGCGAGGATCACCAGCACGCAGTCGGCCCCCATCGCCCGGGCCTCCAGCACCTGCCAGGGATCGACGAGGAAGTCCTTGCGCAGCACCGGAAGGCCGCTCGCCGTGCGGGCCGTGCGGAGATGGTCGGCGCTGCCCCGGAAGAACGGGCCGTCGGTGAGCACCGAAAGACAGCTCGCCCCGCCCCGGGCATAGGCGCGGGCGAGCCGGGCGGGATCGAAGTCGGCCCGGATCGGGCCGGCGCTCGGAGAGGCCCGCTTGAGCTCGGCGATCAGCGCAAGCTGCCCGGCGCGCGCCCGCTCCCAAAGCCGGTCCTGAAAGCCGCGCACGGGCGGCGCCGCCGCGGCCTCCCGCAGCAACCCCGGCTCGGGACGCCGGGACTTGCCCCGCGCCACCTCCTCGCGCTTTCGGGCGAGGATCTCGGCGAGCCGGTCGCTCATGACGGCGGCTCGTTGGTGATGCGCACGAGACGCTCGAGCACCTCCCGCGCGCGTCCGGAATCGATCGCCTGGGCCGCCACCGCCGCGCCCTCCCGCAGGTCGCCCGCGCGGCCGGCCACCACCAGCACCGCCGCGGCAGAGAGCAGCACCGCATCGCGGAACGCACCCCGGGCGCCATCCAACAGCGCCCGGATCGCCTCGGCGTTGTGCTCGGGATCGCCGCCCTTCAGCTCCTCGATGCGAGCGCGCTCGAGGCCCGCATCCTCCGGCGTGACCGTGAACCTGTGGAGCGTGCCGTCCCGCCACTCGGCCACCTCGCTCGGCCCGGTGATGGAGAGCTCGTCCAGCCCGTCCGCGCCGTGCACCACCCACACCCGCTCGCTGCCGAGCCGGCCCAGCACCCGGGCGAGCGGTTCGATCCAGCGGGCGTCGAACACCCCCATCAGCTGGCGCCGCACCCCGGCCGGATTGGCGAGCGGCCCCAGCAGGTTGAAGATGGTGCGCACCCCGAGCTCCACCCGCGGCCCCGCCACGTGGCGCATGGCGCCGTGGTGGCGCGGCGCCATCATGAAGCCGATCCCGGCCTCGCGGATGGCCCGTTCGATGCACGCGAAGGGCGCGTCGATGTTGACCCCGAGCGCCTGCAGCACGTCGGAGGAGCCGGAGCGGGAGGAAAGCCCCCGGTTGCCGTGCTTGGCCACCGGCACCCCCGCTGCGGCCACCACCAGGGCGGCCGCGGTGGAGATGTTGTAGGTGCCGGCGCCGTCGCCGCCGGTGCCGCAGGTGTCCACCGCCTCCGGCGGCGCCTGGATGCGGCGCATGCGCGCCCGCAGCACCGCCGCTCCCGCCTGGATTTCCTCCACCGTCTCGCCCCGCACCCGAAGCCCCATCAAAAAGGCGCCCATCTGGGCCGGGGTGGCGTCGCCCGCCATCATGATGTCGAAGGCCTCGCGGGCGGCGTCGAAGCCGAGCGGTTCGCCCGCCGCCACCCGCGCCAGGATCGCCTTGAAGCGCTGCAGCTCGGCGCTCATGGCTGCGCGCTCCCCCGGCAGACGGCGAGGAAGTTGTCGAGCAGCCGGTGGCCGTGTTCGGTCTCGATGCTCTCGGGGTGGAACTGCACCCCGAAGAGGGGATGGCGACGGTGGCGCAGGCCCATGATCACTCCGTCCTCGGCGGTGGCGGTCACCTCGAGCTCCTCGGGCAGACTCTCCGGCGCCGCCATCAGGGAATGGTAGCGGGTGGCCTGGAAGGGCGAGGGCAGGCCGCGGAACAGGTCCTGGCCGCGATGGTGGATGGCGCTGCGCTTGCCGTGCATCACCACCGGTGCGCGCACGATGCGGGCTCCGAAGGCCTGGGCGAGGGCCTGGTGGCCCAGACAGACCCCGAGCAGCGGCACCCGGCCGGCGGCCGCCCGCACCAGGTCCAGACAGATCCCGGCCCGGTCCGGATCGCAGGGGCCGGGGGAGAGCACGATCCCCTCGGGGCGCATCGCCAGCACCGCCTCCGGGGCGATGGCGTCGTTGCGGTGCACCACCACCTCGGCCCCGAGCTCCCCCAGATAGTGGAACAGGTTCCAGACGAAACTGTCGTAGTTGTCGATCAGCACCAGCATCGCCCGCACCGACCCGCCCCGGCGCCTGCCTTCAAACCGCCCGAGCCCGACCGCGTCAAGGCCGACGTGGCGGCATCCCCCGGGCGATGCTATCTTTGACCTTTGATGGGCGAGGGACGCGGGAGGCGGCGCATGGCTGTGGGCGAAGCGCGGGTGGAGCGGCGCTGGGCCGCATTCGATGCGCCCTATGCGCCTTCGGACGAGAGCCTGGTGGCGGCGCTGCTCCAGGAGGTGCGGCTCGATGAGGCGGCGGAGCGGCGCGTCGATGCCGAGGCCACCCGTCTCATCCAGCAGATCCGAAACGCCTCGGGCGTGGTGGGTGCGCTCGAGGACTTCCTGCACGAATACGGCCTGTCCACCCGCGAAGGCTTGGCGCTGATGGTGCTTGCGGAGGCGCTGTTGCGGGTGCCGGACGCCGAGACCGCGGATCGTCTGATCGAGGAGAAGCTCGGCTCCGCCCGCTGGCAGGAGCGCTCCCACCGCTCGGACAGCTGGCTCGTCGGCCTCACCACCTGGATGCTCGGCCTCGGCAGCCGCATCGTCGCCCCCAACGACAGCCCGGAGGCCATCCTGCGCGGACTGGTGCACCGGCTCGGCCTGCCGGCGGTGCGGGCCGCGGCGCGGCGGGCGGTGAAGATCCTCGCCCACCACTTCGTGCTCGGCGAGACCATCGACCAGGCGCTGGAGCGGGCCCAGCCGTTGCGCCGCAAAGGGTACCGCCATTCCTTCGACATGCTCGGCGAGGGCGCGCGTACCATGGCCGACGCCGAGCGCTACTTTCGCGCCTATGCCGAAGCCATCGCCAAGGTGGCGGACTGGGACCGCTCCGGAACCCTTCCGGATCGCCCCGGCATTTCGGTCAAACTCTCCGCCCTCCATCCGCGTTTCGAACCCCTCCAGCGCGAGCGGGTGCTCGAGGAGCTCGGCGAACGGCTGCTGCTGCTCGCCCGCATGGCCAAGGAACGCGAGCTCAACCTGACGGTGGACGCGGAGGAGGCGGACCGTCTCGAACTCACGCTCGAGCTGTTCGCCCGCACCGCATCCGATCCCTCGCTGCGGGGCTGGGACGGCTTCGGCCTCGCGGTCCAGGCCTACCAGAAGCGGGCGCTCAAGGTGGTGGACTGGCTCGTCCAGCTCGCCGAACAGCTCGAGCGGCGGTTCATGATCCGCCTGGTCAAGGGCGCCTATTGGGATACCGAAATCAAGCGGGCCCAGGAACGCGGCCTCGAGGACTATCCGGTCTTCACCCGCAAGCCCGCAACCGACCTGAACTACCTCGCCTGCGCGGGCCGGCTGCTCGCAGCCCGGCCGCACATCTATCCCCAGTTCGCCACCCACAACGCCCTCACCGTGGCCACCCTCCTGGAGCTCGCGGGTCCGGACCGGCGCTTCGAATTCCAGCGTCTGCACGGCATGGGCGAGGCCCTCTACGAGGCGCTGCGCGCGGACGGGCGGGAGGTCGCCTGCCGCATCTACGCGCCCGTCGGGGGGCATCGGGATCTGCTCGCCTATCTGGTGCGCCGGCTGCTCGAGAACGGCGCCAATTCCTCCTTCGTCGCCGTGGTGCGGGACCGCAGCGTACCGATCGCCCAACTGCTCACCCGCCCGGCCGCCCTGATCGAGAATCCCGACAAGGCCCGCCATCCCCGCATTCCGCTGCCCGGGGACCTCTATGCCCCCGAGCGCCGCAATTCGCGCGGGGTGGAATTCGGCCACCGCTCCTCGCTCGAGGCCCTGCT
>JALSGW010000003.1 GCA_026982585.1 Alphaproteobacteria bacterium
CCGGACAGCGCGGCTACGAGACCCACAAGCGCCTCTTCGATGCCGGACTGTTGCTCAAATGGACCGGCGACACGGCGCTGGTGGCGCCGCCTTTGGTGGCGAGCGAGGAGGACATCGCGGAGATCGGTCGGATTCTGCGCCAGGTGCTCGCCGATATGGCGCAGAAATGGCGGGCGCAAGGGGACTAACTTCCCGCGCGGCGCGAGAGCCGCCGCCCGTCCAAACGTCGGCGAACGGAGGGAGGAAGACAAGATGACGACATGGCTTCGCGGCCTCGGCGTCGCAGCTTTCGCCGCGCTCCTGGCCACCGGGGCGCGGGCGGAGTCGCTCGAGGTCACCGTCGGCTACCAGCTCATCTACAATCCGTGGAAGGTGGCGATCGCCGAAGGGGTGTTCGAGAAGGAGACCGGCGCCACGATCCGCTGGGTGAAGTTCGACAGCGGTGCCAAGGTCATCAACGCCATGGCCTCGGGCCAGGTGGACATCGCCCTTGCCGGCTCGAGCCCCATCGCCGCCGGAGTGAGCCGCGGCGTCGATATGCAGCTGTTCTTCATCCAGGAGGACATCGCCTCCGCCGAGGCGCTGGTGGTGCGCAACGGCTCCGGCATCGATCCCGCCGATCCCACCACCCTGATCGGCAAGAAGGTGGGGGTGCCCTTCGTCTCCACCACCCACTTCCATATGCTGGTGGCGCTCGAGATGTGGGGCATCGACCCCGACCAGGTGACCCTGCTCAACATGCAGCCCAATCAGATCGCCGCCGCCTGGGAGCGGGGCGACATCGACGCCGCCTTCGTGTGGGATCCGGCGCTCGGGCGCATCAAGCGCACCGGCCAGGTGATGATCACCTCGGGCGAGATCACCGCCCGCACCGGCAAGGCGACCTTCGACGGCATGGTGGTGATGCGCGCCTTCGCCGAGGCGCATCCGGAGTTCATGGCCAAGTTCGTCGACATCATGGACCGGGCGAATGAGTCCTACCGCAGCGATCCCGACGCCTGGACGCCCGATTCGCCCATGGTGAAGGCGATCGTGAGCCTGGTCGGCGGCAATCCCGAGGACGTGCCGGGGGTGCTCGCGCTCTACAAGTTCCCCGACCTCGAGGAACAGGCCTCTTCGGCCTGGCTCGGCGGCGGGCGGGAGGCGAATGCGGTCAAGGCCATCGCCGCCACCTCGGCGTTCCTCAAGGATCAGGGCAAGCTGGACGAGGTGCTGGACGACTACAGCCGCTTCGTGACCCCGCGCTATGTGGAGCTTGCCCTCGAGCTGCGCAAGCAGCAGCGACGGTAGGGTGCACGGGCCGGGGGGCGCCGCGTTCGGAGCCCCTCCGGCCCTGTTCGCGTCGGCGGAAACATCGTGCAGGGCCTTGAGGCGCGCGAGGTGACCGTGGTCTATCCCGGCCCGGCGGGCCGGGCGGTCCACGCCCTCGAACGGGTCTCCCTCACCATCCGGCCGGGCGACTTCGTGGTCGCGCTCGGCGCATCGGGCTGTGGCAAGACCACCCTGCTCAACGTCATGGCCGGCTTCATCCGGCCCAGCCGGGGCGAGGTTTTGCTCAACGGCCGTCCGATCCGGGCGCCGGGGCGGGACCGCGGGGTGGTGTTCCAGAAGCACGCCCTGCTGCCGTGGCTGGACGTGCTCGACAACGTCACCTTCGGCCTCAAGCTGCAGGGCGTGCCGCGCGCCGAGCGCGAGCAGATCGGCCGCAGGAACCTGCTCCGGGTCGGTCTCGAGGGGTTCGAGCACCACAAGATCTATCAGCTCTCGGGAGGCATGCAGCAGCGCGTGGGTCTCGCCCGGGCGCTCACCAGCGACCCGGAGATGCTGCTCATGGACGAGCCGCTCGGGGCGCTCGACGCGCTCACCCGCGAGAGCATGCAGGAGCTCATCCTGCGGGTGTGGCGCGAGACCGGCAAGATGGTATTCTTCATCACCCACAGCGTGGAGGAGGCGCTGTTCATGGCCACCCGACTGGTGGTGATGTCGCCGCGCCCGGGGCGCATCCGCGAGACCTACGAACTCGACTTCGTGCACCGCTACTTCGCCTGCGGCGACGCGCGGCGGGTGAAGTCGGATCCCGACTTCATCCGCATGCGGGAGCGGGTGCTGGACATCATCTATCAGGATCAGGCGAAGGCGGGGCTGGAGGGCTGAGCGATGGCGGTCTCGATCCGTCCGCGCGGCTTCTGGGAGCGCCTGTTCCGGGAGGAGGCCGCAGCCCCGGGCGAGGCCTACGGGGCGCCCGGCCAGGGCAACAGCGTGCCCATCAGCGTGCTGACGGTGATCGTGCTCCTGGTGTTGTGGTGGGCGGTGACCAGGGCGGGCCTGATCAAGCCCCTGTTCCTCCCAGCGCCCGAGGCGATCGCGGCGCGCTTCGCAAAGGTCTGGCAGGAGGGCTTCGGAGGCGCCAGCCTGTGGGAACACAGCTGGGCCAGCCTGAAGCGGGTCTTCGGTGCCTTCTTCCTCGCCTCGCTCACCGCCATCCCGATCGGCATCGGCATGGGCATCAACCGGTTCATACGCGGCGTCTTCGACCCGCCCATCGAATTCTACCGGCCGATCCCGCCGCTCGCCTATCTGCCGCTTACCATCATCTGGTTCGGCATCGAGGAGCTGCAGAAGATCATCCTCATCTACCTCGCCTGTTTCGCCCCCATGGCGCTTTCCGCCCGCGCCGGGGTGCGGTCGGTCAGCATCGAGCAGATCCACGCCGCCTATTCCCTGGGCGCGAGCCGGCGGCAGGTGATCTGGCATGTGATCGTGCCCGGAGCCCTGCCCGAGATCCTCACCGGCATGCGCATCGGCATCGGCTTCGGCTGGACCACCCTGGTGGCGGCGGAGATGGTCGCCGCCAGCGCCGGGCTCGGCTTCATGGTGCTGTCCGCGGCGGAGTTCCTGGTCACCGAGGTGGTGGTGCTGGGCATCGTCATCATCGGCCTGATCGCCTACGCCTTCGACCTGCTGATGCGCTGGATCGAACGGCTGGCCGTGCCCTGGAAAGGCAAGGTCTAGCCCCTCTCCGCCGCGCCGCGGCCCGCCCGGGCGCAAGCCACGGCCCGCCCGGCGCTCCTCCAACCGTGGGCGATCCGGCGGCACCGCCCTTGCTCTCCTTAGGCAGGAATGTTAACGAATGTAACCAACCCGCAACGATCGACAGGGGAGGCATCGGGGATGACCACGCGTCGCGCGTTGTTTGGCGCCGTGTTCGGATTCGGGCTGGTGGTGGCATTGGCACAGCCGGCATCGGCCCAAAGGATGATCTTCGCCACCCAGGATCCGGGCACCCTCTACCACACCCTCGGCAGCGGCATGGCCGCTCTCCTCACCCAGGAGCTCGGCCGCCAGGTGACCGTGCAGCCCTATGGCGGCTCCTCGGTCTATCTGCCGCTCCTCGACAACGGTGAGGCCACGCTCGGCTTCTCCTCCTCCCTCGACGCCGGCGCCAGCTATCGCGGCGAGGGACGGGCGCCCTTGCGCAACCTGCGGGCGGTTGCGCGCATCATCGGCCTGCGCACGGCGATGATGGTGCGGGCGCAATCCGGGATCCGCACCGTGGCCGACCTCAAGGGCAAGCGGGTGGTGCTGAACCTCAAGGGACAGCGGGCCATGGGCCAGGTGATCCGGGCCATGCTCGCGGCCGGCGGGCTCGGCGAGGAGGACGTGCAGGCGGTCACCTTGGGCAACGTCAAACTGGGCGCCCAGGCGCTGATCGAGGGCAATGTGGACGCCACCTTCATCGCCGTCGGCATCCCGCTCGTGCAGCAGGCGCATGCGGCGATTCCGGGCGGCGTGCGGTATGCGGACATCGCCGGCGAGCGCGCCACCCAGGCGTTTCTCTCCCGCTTCGCCGACGGGCTTTATCCGGCGGTGGTGGAGCCGGCCCCGCATCTGCCCGAGGTGCCCGAGCCGGTGACGGTGGCCGCCTTCGACGTGTTTCTGCTGACCGGGGCCGGTACGCCCGAGGAGGATGTGCAGGCGGTGCTGCGGGTGCTGTGGGAGAACTTCGACCGCCTCCAGAAGGACTATCCCCAGCTGCGGGCGAGCCGCAGGGACCTGTTCGCCGCCGCCACCAACACGGTACCCTACCATCCGGGGGCGGTCGCCTTCTACCGTGAGATCGGGCTCTGGAGCGAGGCCAACGAGGCCCGGGAGCAGAGCTTCGCCGGCGAATAGCGCATGAGCGCGGCTCCGGTCGCGGAGCGGGAGCGGGACGCCCCGCTCCTGCCCGGTCTCTGTCGCCTGCTCGCCGCCGCGGTGCCGCTGCTCGGCATCGGCTGGCTTTTGGACCTGCCGCTCCGCCTCGGCTTTGCGGTGCTGCTCGCCGAATTCGTCTCGGTGATGGCCGGGGTGGTGACGGCGCTCGCGCTGCTCGTGAAGCCCGGGCCCGGCGTGCCCCGCGCGCTCGACCCTTGGCTCGCGCTGGTCTCGGCGGCGGTGTGGTGGTGGGCGGCCTGGAACCACGAGGCGTGGCTCCTCGATGTGGGCAACCGGGGTGCGGAGAAATGGCTGCCGGCCGTCCTCGCCATCCTCTTGTTGATCGAGGCCATGCGCCGCCACTGCGGGCTTGCCATCACCCTTTTGGTGGCCGGCTTCTTCCTCTACGGGCTGGTCGGCTGGCTGGTGCCGCCGCCGCTCGAGGCGGCCCGCATCGCACCCGACAGACTGGTCCTCTACCTCTATTCCGACGTCAACGGCATCCCCGGCATCGTGCTCAAGGTGGCGAGCACCATCGTGCTGGCCTTCATCCTCCTCGGCACCCTCATGAACGCCACCGGCGCCTCGGCCTTTTTCACCGATCTCGCCATGGCGCTGATGGGCCGGCGCCGGGGCGGGCCGGCCAAGGTGGCGGTGGTGGCGAGCAGCCTGTTCGGCACCGTCAACGGCACCACCGTCGGCAACATCATGAGCACCGGCATCGTCACCATCCCGCTCATGCGCCGGGCGGGCTTTCCGCCGCGCTTTGCGGCGGCGGTGGAGGCGGTGGCCTCCAACGGCGGCCAGATCATGCCGCCGATCATGGGCACCACAGCATTCTTGATCGCCGAGTTCCTGCAGATCCCCTACACGGAGGTGGTGCTGGCGGCGGCCTTGCCGGCGATCTTGTACTATCTGGTGCTGTTCGCCCAGATCGACCGCTACGCCCTCCGCTACGGCATCCGCGGCCTCGAGCCGGATGCGGTGCCCGCTCTGGCCGCCACCCTGCGCAAAGGCTGGCTCTATCTGCTGCCGCTTGGGGTGTTGCTCTACTTCCTCTTCTGGCTCGGCTACAACCCGGGCAAATCGGCGCTCTATGCGGCCGGGGTGCTGCTCGCTGCGGGCGTGTGGCGCGAGCCCCGGCTGCTTTTGCCGGGGCGGCTGTTCGCCATGCTCCGGGATGCCGGCGAGAGCCTTGTGCCACTCTTGTTGATCTGCGCCGGTGCCGGGGTGGTGATCGGCGTGGTGCAGATCACCGGGGTCGGCTTCTCCCTGGTGCTGGTGTTGGCCGAGATCGGCCGCAGCGCCGGATTGTTGCCGATGCTTTTGGTGACCGCGGGCATCGCCATCCTGCTCGGCATGGGCATGCCCACCTCGGCGGTCTATGTGGTGCTGTCGGTGATCCTGGCGCCGGCGCTGGTGCGCATGGAGGTGCCGGCGATCGCCGCCCATCTCTTCATCTTCTACTTCGGGCTTCTCTCCATGCTCACCCCGCCGGTGGCGATCGCCTCCTATGTGGCGGGCAATCTCGCCGGCGCCAATCTCTGGCAGACCAGCACCTCGGCGCTGCGCCTCGCGCTTGCGGGTTATCTCGTGCCCTTCCTGTTCGTCTACGAGCCCGCCCTGGTGCTGCAGGCCGCCCCGCTCGCCGTGCTGGTCACCTTCGCCTGCGCGAGCGTCGCCGGCCTGGTGCTGGCCGCCGCCCTGGAGCCTGTTGGATCGGCACGCGGGGCCCGGAACCTGCCCGCGCGCCTGGCCTTGGCGGCGCTCGCCTTGGCGGTGGGGGCGGCCCCGGTGTGGCTCGGGGCCGGTGTCGAGACCCTGTTCGCCCTCGCGGCGCTGGTGACGCTTGGGGCTCTCTTGCGAGGGCGGAAGGTGCAACCGGTGGAGACCGCGCGATGACGGTGATCGACGTCCATACCCATATGCTGAGCCAGGCCTGGTTCGATCTCCTCAAGGCGAAGGGAGCACCGCGTTTCGAAGTGCGGCCGTCCAAGGATTGGCCGGCCCCGCTCGGCATCTATCAGGACGGGGCACCTTTCATGACGCCGCAGCCGGGCCATTTCGACTATGAGCTCCGGATCGCCAAGATGGACGAGGCCAAGGTCGATCTGGCCGTCGTCAGCCTCACCGCCCCCAATGTCTACTGGGGTGACCGGGCGACCAGCCTCGAGGCCGCCCGCCTCGTCAACGACAGCATGGCGGAAGCCCAGCGCAACTGGCCGGACCGCATCCGCTGGATGTGCTCGCTGCCGTGGGAGTATCCGGAGGATGCGGTGGCGGAGCTCGAGCGGGCGCACGCCGCCGGGGCGGTGGGGGTGATCGTGCTCGCCAACGTGGCCGGCCGTTCCCTCACCGACCCGCTGTTCGCGCCGATCTGGCAGGCCATCGACGCCAAGGGCCTGCCGGTGCTGGTGCACCCCACCGCCCCGCCCGGGGTACGCGAGATGGCGATGACCCAGTACAATCTGGTGGCGCAGGTGGGGTTCATGTTCGACACCACCCTCGCCATCGCCCGCATGATCTACGACGGCTTCCTGGACCGCTACCCGAACCTCAAGATCATCGCCGCGCACGCCGGCGGTGCGCTGCCCTTCCTCGTGGGACGGCTGGACCAGTGCTGGGCCAACATGCCGGCGGTGCGCGAGCGGCTCACCATGCCGCCCTCCGAGGCGCTGCGCCGCATCTGGTACGACGCCGTGGTCTACCGGCTCGATGCCCTCGAGATGTGCCTCGATGTCGCCGGCGAGGACCGGGTGCTCTACGGCTCCGACTACCCGCACAACATCCACGACATGCGCGGCTGTCTCGCGCGGGTGGACTCGCTGCCCTATGCGGCGCGGCGGGCGGTGCGCGGCGCCAATGCGGCCCGCATCTTCCAGCTCGGCTGAGGATCGCGGGGCCCAAGCGCGCCGCCATCGGATCC
>JALSGW010000004.1 GCA_026982585.1 Alphaproteobacteria bacterium
AGAGTTTCCTGTCCGACGCCCAGGGACGCGACCACCGCACGGTGGCCGAGCTCGCCTTCGATTCCGACTTGCGGATTCTCGCCTATCGCCTGGATGTCACGGCCAATCTGGGCGCTTACCTGAGCAGCTACGCGCCCTTCATTCCCACTCTCGCAGCCCTCAAGGTGGTGCCGGGCGTCTACGCCATCCCGGCCCTGCTCTACCGGGTGCGGGGGGTGTTCACCAACACCGTCCCCGTGGACGCCTACCGCGGGGCCGGGCGGCCGGAGAGCATCTACGCCATCGAGCGGATGTTGGACGTGGCGGCGGCGGAGCTCGGCATCGATCGGGTGGAACTCCGGCGCCGCAACATGATCCCGCCGGATGCCCTGCCCTACCGCACCGCCGCCGGCGAGACCTACGATTCCGGCGACTTTCCGAGGGTGCTGGCGCACTGTCTGGAGCGCGCCGGCTGGGCGGAGTTCGCCGCCCGCCGCAAGGAGGCGGCGGCACGCGGCCGGCTCAGGGGTATTGGCCTTTGCTACTACATCGAGGCCACCATGGGCGAGCCCAACGAGAGCGCCGCGGTGCGCTTCGGCGAGGACGGGACGGTGGCGGTCCACGTCGGCACCCAGAGCAACGGCCAGGGGCATGAGACCGCCTACGCCCAGCTCCTGCACGAACGGCTCGGGGTGCCCTGGGACCGCATCCGCATCGTGCAGGGCGACACCGCGCTTGTGGCATCCGGCGGCGGCACCGGCGGCTCGCGCTCGCTGACCGCGGAGGGCACCGCCATCCTCGCCGCCGCGGAGCGGGTGATCGAAAAGGGCAAGGCCTATGCCGCCCAACACTTCGAGGCGGCCGTGTCGGACATTCTGTTCGCGGACGGCGTGTTCCGGGTGGCGGGCACCGACCGGGCGGTGGACATCCTCGAGCTCGCCGCCATCGCCCGACGGATGCCCGAGCCTCCCGAAGGGGTGGACGGGGGACTGGACGCCGAGGCCACCATCGAACTCCCCGCCTGGACCTTCCCCAACGGCTGCCACGTGGCCGAGGTGGAGGTGGACCCGGACACCGGGGCCGTCGAGGTGGTGCGCTACACCATCGTCGATGATTTCGGCGTGGTGCTGAACCCGCTGCTGGTGGAGGGTCAGGTGCACGGCGGGGTCGCCCAGGGAATCGGCCAGGCCCTCTTCGAGCGCACCCACTACGACGCCCAGGGTCAGCTCCTTTGCGGATCCTTCACCGACTACGCCCTGCCCCGGGCGGACCTGCTGCCCTCCTTCTCCTTCACCACCATCGAGGTGCCCTGCCGCAACAATCCGCTCGGCGTGAAAGGCTGCGGCGAGGCCGGCGCCATCGCCGCACCGGCAGCCGTGATCAACGCGGTGGTGGACGCCCTCAAGGACGCCGGTGTGCGCCACGTCGACATGCCGGCCACGCCCGAGCGTCTGCACCGGCTCTTGAAGGCCCGACGCCCATGACCGCCGGCCCAGCTCCCCTATCTTCCTCCCCGAGCGGCGCACGCCTGGCCCCTTGGCGGAACCGGTAGACGCAGCGGACTTAAAATCCGCTCGGGCGCCTGCCCGGTCCGGGTTCGAGTCCCGGAGGGGCCACCAGGGCGGGCCCCAAGGCGGCTTCAGAAGGCGACTTTCGGATGATACACTGCCGTCGTTGCAAGACCGAGGGTTGAGAGGGTGCGGCGTCGCGACCTCATTCGCTGTCTGGCCGGCCTGAGCGGGGTGTGGCTCGCCCCTGCGGTGGCCCGGGGACATCCGGATTTCGCTCGTTTCCTCGCCGAGCTGCGGCGCGAAGCCCGCGCCATGGGCATCTCGGAGCGGGTTTTGGCCCGGGCGCTCGACGGACTCGATCCCCTCGAGCGGGTGTTGGAGCTGGACCGACGCCAGCCGGAGGGGCGTCTCGCGTTCCGCACCTATCGAAGCCGGGTCTTGACCCCGGAGCGGATCAGCGCGGGACGCGAACGGCTCGCCCGAAACCGGCGGCTGCTCGCCACCGTGCGCCGGCGCTATGGGGTGCCGGAGTCGGTGCTGGTGGCCCTTTGGGGGATCGAGACCAACTACGGACGGTTCACAGGCGGCTTTCCCGTGATCGCGGCCCTCGCCACCCTGGCCTGGGACGGGCGGCGGGGGCCCTTCTTCCGCAAGCAGCTTCTCGCCGCACTGCGCATTCTCGAGGAGGGGCATGTGTCGCTCGAGGACATGCAGGGTTCCTGGGCCGGTGCCATGGGGCAGCCGCAGTTCATGCCCACCACCTTCCTGCGCTTCGCGGTGGACGGCGACGGCGACGGTCGGCGCGACATCTGGAACAGCCTGCCCGACGTGTTCGCCTCCATGGCTCATTACCTGCGTCGCCAGGGCTGGCGGAGCGGCTTTCGCTGGGGGCGCGAGGTGCGCCTTTCCCGTCCGCCCAGAGAATCCTGGCTCGGGTTGGAGCGCCGGGAGCCGCTCGCCCGCTGGCGGGCCCGGGGCGTGCGGCGGGCGGACGGCGGTCCCCTGCCCCGCGCCGCGGTCGACGCCTCGCTGCTGATGCCGGACGGACCTTCCGGTCCGGCCTTCCTGGTCTACGACAACTTCCGGGTGCTGCTTAAGTGGAACCGTTCGCGCTACTTCGCTCTCGCCGTGGGCCTGCTGGCCGACGCCGTCGGCGCGCCCGCGCACGCCTGAGCCAAGCCCCCGGGCGGCGCTGCCAGGTCCCGGTGGAGGGCTATCGGCGATGTCGCTGGCGCCTGCTGCCTGCGCTCTTGGTCCTCTTCCTTGCGGCCTGTGCCGCGAGCCAGCCGTCGGATCCGGCGCGGCTCGGCGGCGAGGGCGGGGTGTACAAGTTGGGGCGGCCCTATCGCGTGGGCGGCCGGTGGTATGTGCCGCGCTTCGATCCCCACTACGAAGAGGTCGGCCTTGCCAGTTGGTACGGGCGGGAATTCCAGGGACGGCGCACCGCGAACGGGGAGATCTTCGACCCCCGCCGCCTCACCGCCGCCCATCCCACCCTGCCCCTTCCGAGCCTGGTGGAGGTCACCAATCTGGAGAACGGCCGCCGCATCCGGGTGCGGGTCAACGATCGCGGCCCGTTCGTGCCCGGGCGGGTGATCGACCTCTCGGAGGCGGCGGCGGTGGCGCTCGGCTTTCGCGAGCGGGGACTGGCCCGGGTGCGCGTCCGCTTCCTCGCCCTTGCCGAGGCCGCGGGAACGCCGCCCCGGCCCGAGACGGTGGCCGCGGCCGAGAGCGGGATCTGTCCCACCGCATTCGGCTATGTGGTCCAGGCGGGCGCCTTCCGGGATGCCGCCCGGGCCGGACGCAAGCGCGAACGGCTCGCCGGCCTGGCGCCGGCGCGCATCGTTCCCGCCTCGGTCAACCCGACAAGTCCGCTCTATCGCGTCCAGCTCGGCCCCTTCGCCACGCGAGCGCAGGCGGAAGCGGTGCGGGCGCGGCTCGCGAAGCTGGGCGTCGAGGATGCCTTCGTCTATCTGGCACGGGGGGAGACAGGAGAGACCGGATCCTGTCCGAACCAACGCACGGTCGCGGAGCGGGAGAGGGAGTGAGGGCATGATGCGTGTCGTCGCGTGGGCATGGGCCCTGTGGTGGTCGCTCGCCTGGGGCACCGCCGCTGCCCAGGTGACCTTCGACACCGCCGCCAAGGCCGCGATCCTGATGGATTTCCGAAGCGGCCAGGTGTTGTTCGCCAAGAACCCCGACCAGCCGCTGCCGCCCGCCTCCATGAGCAAGCTCATGACCGCCTATCTGGTGTTCGAGCGACTCAGGGAGGGCAGCCTGCGCCTCGAGGACGAGCTGCCGGTGAGCGAAAAGGCCTGGCGCATGGGCGGCTCGCAGATGTTCCTCGAGGTCGGCGAACGGGTCAAGGTGATCGACCTGCTGCGGGGGATGATCGTCCAGAGCGGCAACGACGCGGCGGTGGTCCTGGCCGAGGCCATCGCCGGCAGCGAGGAGGCCTTCGCCGAGCTCATGAACCGCAAGGCCGAGAGCCTGGGTCTGACCAACAGCCGTTTCGTCAACGCCCACGGCCTGCCCGATCCGGGGCACTATATGAGCGTGCGCGATCTGGCCATCCTGGCGCGTCGCATCATCCAGGACTTTCCCGAATACTATCGATTTTATTCGGAAAAGAGCTTCACCTACAACGGCATCACCCAGCGCAACCGCAATCCCTTGCTGCGCAAGGATGTGCCGGGGGTGGACGGCATGAAGACCGGCTACACCGAGGAATCCGGCTACGGGCTCGTGGTGTCGGCCGAACGGGACGGGCGGCGGTTGGTGCTGGTGGTGGCCGGCCTGGAGAGCGACCAGCAACGGGCGAACGAGGCGGAACGGTTGTTGGAGTTCGGCTTCCGGGAGTTCCGAGAGTACCGGCTGTTCCAGCCCGGCGCCACGGTGGTGGAGGCGGAGGTGTGGCTCGGTGATTCGGCCACCGTGCCCCTGGTGGCGCAACAGCTGGTGGCGGTCACCCTCACCCGGCAGGCGCGCAAGAGCCTGGTGGTGAAGGCCCACTACGAGGCGCCCATCCCGGCCCCGATCGCCCGCGGCACGCCGCTCGGCGAGTTGGAGATCATCGCCCCGGGCCTCGAGCCCTTCACCGTGCCGCTGGTGGCCGGGGCGGGGGTGCAGCGGGCCGGGGTGGTGGACCGTGTCGGTCAGGTGTTGGGCTATCTCCTCTGGGGCGAGCGGTGAGCCGGCGGGGACGGCTGCTTTCCCTCGAGGGCGGCGAAGGGGCGGGCAAGAGCACCCAGATCGCGCGGCTCGCGCGGCGGCTCGAAGAGCGGGGCATTCCGGCGGTGGTGACCCGCGAGCCCGGCGGCACCGAGGGTGCGGAACAGATCCGCCGCCTGCTCGTCGACGGTGCCGAGGACCGATGGGATCCGCTCGCGGAACTCTACCTTCTCCTCGCCGCCCGCAGCGACCACCTCAACAGGCGCATCCTTCCCGCCCTGGCAAACGGCCACTGGGTGCTGTGCGACCGGTTCTGCGATTCCACCCGCATCTACCAGGGCGTCGCCGGCGGCCTCGGCATCGCCCTGGTCGACCGTCTGCAGGCGCCGCTTTTGGAGCGGGCGACGCCGGACCTCACGCTTGTCCTCGACCTGCCCGCCGAGCTCGGTCTGGCGCGGGCGGCGGGCAAGCGCGCGCGATCGCGCTTCGAGAAGCGGGATCTCGCCTTCCACCAAAAGGTGCGGCAGGGATTTCTCGCGCTCGCGGACCGGGAGCCGGCGCGGTTTGCGGTGATCGACGCGCAGGGCTCGGTCGAGGCGGTGGAGGCGCGGATCTGGCAGGCGGTCTCCGCGCGCATGGGGCTGCCGCCGTGAGCCCGGCCGGGCGACCCGAGGAGACCGCTGGCCTGCTCGGCCACGGCCCGGTGCTGGACGCCTTCCGGCAGATGCTCGGCAAGGGACGGGTGCATCACGCCTGGGCGCTTCTCGGCCCGCGCGGGATCGGCAAGGCGACCCTGGCCTGGCACATGGTGCGGGAATGGTTTGCCGAAAACGAGGCGGAGCGGCTCCATTGCCACCGCCCGGACCATCCCCTGTTCTCCCGCATCCGGGCCCGGGGCCATCCCGATCTCCATCTGCTCGAGGTGCCCGAGGCGGGGGCGGTGCGGGAGATCCCGGTGGCGGCGGTGCGCGAGGTGCTGGCGCGGCTCAAGAGCACCGCCTACAGCGGCCGGCGGGCGCTGCTGGTGGACGCCGCCTGCGAGCTCAACCGCCACGCCGCCAACGCCCTGCTCAAGATGGTGGAGGAGCCGCCCCGCGACACCCTCATCCTGCTGGTCTGCCACCGCCCGCGGGCGGTGCCCGCCACTTTGCTCTCCCGCTGTCTGCGCGTTCCCCTGCGCCCGCTCCAGCCGGAGGAGATGGAGGCCGCACTGGCGCGATGGCTGCCCGAGCGGGATGCGGACAGCCGCAGGCGGCTCGCGGTGCTCGCGGCGGGACGCCTGGGAGAGGCGTTGCGCATCGATGAGGCGGCGCTCCTCGACCATTACCGCAGCCTGCTCGGGCAGATCGCCCGCGAAGGCAACCGGGCGGAGATCGGCGCCATGGCGGCGGAGCTTGCCGCCGTGGCCCGCCAGTTCGGCCTCGAGCTGGCCTTCCGCGCGCCGCTCGAGCTGGTGCGCCGGGTGGTCCGGCTCGCGGCCGGGGGCGTGCTGGCGCCGGAACTCGCCGAGGGAGAAGAGGACAAGCTCAGACGGCTGCTTGCCCGTCGTCCCGCGGCCGCCTATGCGGAGCTCTGGGCGCAGCTCGTCACCTTTGCCCGCCGCGCCCAACAGCTCCATCTCGACCCCCAGCAGGCGCTGCTCGCCGCTCTCGGGGCGATCCTGGGGAGCAGCGCCCTGCCGGGGTTTGCGTCCGAGAGGTGATCCATGCCGTCTGAAGGCGCGTTCTACATCACCACGCCCATCTACTATGTGAACGACGTCCCGCACATCGGCCACGCCTACACCACCCTGGCCTGCGACGTGCTCGCCCGCTTCATGCGGCTGGACGGCCGCCGGGTGCGGTTTTTGACCGGCACCGACGAACACGGCCAGAAGGTGGAAAAAGCGGCCCGCGAGGCCGGCATGGATCCCCAGAGCTTCACCGATTCCGTCTCCGAGCGGTTCCGGGAGCTGTCGTCGCTCATGGACTTCTCCCCGGACGACTTCATCCGCACCACCGAAGCGCGCCACCAGCGCGCGGTCCAGGCCCTCTGGCGGCGCCTTGCGGAGCGGGGCCACATCTACCTCGGCAAGTACGCCGGCTGGTATTCGGTGCGCGACGAGGCCTACTACAGCGAGAGCGAGCTCGTGGACGGCCGCGCCCCCACCGGCGCGCCGGTCGAATGGGTGGAGGAGCCCAGCTACTTCTTCCGGCTTTCGGCCTGGCAGGAGCCGCTCTTGCGCTTCTACGAGCAGCATCCGGACTTCGTGCTGCCGCCGGGCCGCTACAACGAGGTCAAGAGCTTCGTCCGCCAGGGGCTCAGCGATCTCTCGATCTCGCGCACCACCTTCCGCTGGGGCATCCCGGTGCCGGGCGATCCCGATCATGTCATCTACGTCTGGCTCGACGCGCTCACCAACTACATCTCCGCACTCGGCTATCCGGACGAGGAC
>JALSGW010000005.1 GCA_026982585.1 Alphaproteobacteria bacterium
GCCATTTCGACCACGCTACAGAGGTTGCGCGATGCGGGGCTACAGAGGTTGCGCGATGCGGCTTTGTCGGAATCGAGCCGGCGGGCGCGCCGCCGCACCCGCCGACCGACAGCCTGCGGCGCAGGCGCAAGGTGCTGGCAAGAAGGCGATCCCGAAAGCTCCCCGGGTGGGGCTCCGCCCGCTTCGGCGCTTCGGGAGCACCGATCCGCGCTCCGCTCGAAAGGCTCGGGACAGGGGCGAAGGTGCCGGCGACACGGAAAACCCTGCCTGGAAGGCGAATCCCGAACCTCGCGCATGATGGGAATGCGATATGGGCATGTGTGGGCGTGAACGACATCGACGAACGCCGGAGGACGGTGAAGGCAGCACCCTTCTCCTCGAGGGCGTCGGATCTGCGCCGGCTGAGGCCGGATATGGCGGTTTCCGGCCGATCGACCCCGCGGCACGAACGCATCGCGCGCCTGCAAGGCCGATGGTCGATCCGTGTAGCGAGGTCGGGTGAACCCGGGCTCCGTCCGGCCCCGCCCTCTTCGCCGCGGCGCGCTCCGGGGTCCACGTCAGCCTGCGCAAGCTCGAGAGACCGTCCGCGCGCGTACCGGGACGGCCTGCGCCATCCCCTTCCGGGCTTGCCCGGCCAGCGCCGCGGCGACCCCGTGCTCGCGCGTCTTCGGCGGGCATCGAAGCCGCATGGCGCT
This sequence comes from Alphaproteobacteria bacterium, assembly GCA_026982585.1. Taxonomy (GTDB): domain Bacteria; phylum Pseudomonadota; class Alphaproteobacteria; order Geminicoccales; family Geminicoccaceae; genus HRBIN39. Next base: position 696 of record JALSGW010000005.1, read on the forward strand.
GCGCGGCTTGAGATCACGCCGCCTGCGCCCGCATCGGGCCACATGCGGGTGCCATCATATCATGGTGCCGCATGATGCCGCGGGCGGGCCCGGAGCGGGCCGTGCCGTCGCCATGCCGCCGCCCTCTGCGCCCATCGGTCGCGGTACGCCCCCGCGCGCACATGCGCGAGCTCGCATATATCCCTTGTCGGACGGCGCGGCTGCTCCCACGGCGTCCCGGCGGCGCGCTTTCGGGCGTCCGGCCGGAGCGGGTGGCAATTCAGAGGTGGAGGGACATGAGCGAGGGTGTCCTCCCGGCCCGGCACGAGGTCCGCCTGCGCACGGACCAGCGGCACGCGGGCGGCTATGCCCCCCGCATGCGCATCTACCCCAAGCGGGTGCGGGGCCCCTTCCGCCGCATCAAATGGGTGCTTCTGGCCGCGCTGCTCGGGCTCTACTACCTCCTCCCGTGGCTGCGCTGGGATCGCGGTCCGGGAGTCCCGGACCAGGCGGTGCTGGTCGATTTCCTCACCCGCAGGATCTACGTCTTCGGCATCGAGATCTGGCCCGATGAAATCTATGTCCTGGCCGGCCTGTTGATCCTCGCCGCTCTCGTGCTGTTCTGGGTGACCGCGCTGTTCGGCCGGGTGTGGTGCGGCTTTTTCTGTCCCCAGACGGTCTGGACCGATCTCTACATGGCGGTGGAACGGCTGGTGGAGGGCGACCGCGCCGAGCGGATCCGGCTCGACAAATCCCCCTGGACCGCGCACAAGTTCGCCAAGAAGGCGGTCAAACACCTCTTGTGGCTCCTGATCGCCGCCGCCACCGGGGGCGCGTGGATCATGTATTTCAACGACGCTCCCACGGTCACCGCGGCCATTCTCACCGGCGCGGCGAGCGTCACCCAATATTTCTTCTTCGGGCTGTTCACCGCCACCACCTATCTGCTCGCCGGCATCGCCCGCGAACAGGTGTGCATCTACATGTGTCCCTGGCCGCGCATCCAGGGTGCCCTCGTCGATCAGGACACGCTGGCGGTCACCTACGAGCGCGTGCGCGGCGAGCCGCGGGGCCCGCTGCGCAAGGGCGCGGGGTGGGACGGGCGCGGGGACTGCATCGACTGCGGTCAGTGCGTGGCGGTCTGTCCGATGGGCGTCGACATCCGCGACGGCTTCCAGCTCGGATGCATCGGCTGCGCGCTGTGCATCGACGCCTGCAACCAGGTGATGGACCGTATCGGTCGGCCGCGATGGCTGATCGCCTACGACAGCGAGCGCAATCTCGCCTTGCGGGCGGCGGGCAAGCGGCCGGTCTATCGGCTCATGCGACCGCGCACCTGGCTGTATGCCGCCGCCACGCTGGCGGTTGCGGCCGGGCTTGCCGGCTGGCTGCTCCTGCGCTCCGATGCGGAGATCAACGTCCTTCACGACCGCAATCCGCTGTACGTGACCCTCTCCGACGGAAGCATCCGCAACGGCTATACCCTCAAGATCCTCAACAAGACGCGCACCCAACGGCGCTTCGCCCTCGAGCTTGCCGGCATCGAAGGGGCCGATGTGCGGCTTGCGGGCCCGGGCGGCCTGCGGGAGGGGCCGCTCTGGCTCGAGGCGCCGCCGGACGGGGTGGCGAGCCAGCGGCTGTTCGTCACCGTTCCGCCTGAGAGGTTGCGCGGGGAGCGCACCGACCTGCGCTTTCTGCTCACCGATCTCGCGACCGGCCGCCGGTTCGAGGCGGCCACGGTGTTCCGCGGTCCCGGGAGCCGGCTGCCATGAACCGCTCTCCCCACTCCGGGCGGTCGTGGATCCCCTGGCTGTTCGTGGCCTTCTTCGGCGTGGTGCTGGTGGCCAACGGCATCATGGTCTGGGTGGGATATGTGAGCTGGACCGGGCTTGTGACCGACCGCGCCTACGAGCAGGGACTCCGTTACGAGCAGGTGTTGCAGCAGGCGGAGCGGCAACGGGCGCTCGGCTGGCGCGTGGAGGTGGAGGCGGCGGCGCGGGGAGCGGGCGCGGGACGCGTCACGGTGACCGTGCGGGAGCGGGACGGCCGCCCGATAAACGGCGCCCGGGTGGCGGTCCATTTCGTCCGCCCCACCGCAACGGGCAACGACTTCCAGCTTCAGCTCGCGCCCGTGGGAGATGGCCGCTACCAGGCCGACTTCGCCCTGCCCCTGGAGGGGCTTTGGGATCTGCACCTCGATGTGCGCCGGGGCGGGGATCGTTTCCTGCAGGTGCGGCGGGTGATGTTGCGATGACGGCGGTGTCCGGGGCCGACCCTTTGCGCGCCGAGCTGGCGCCGTTCGTGCGCTCGCTGGCATCGCAGCGTCACGAGCTGCATCTTTTGCTCGAGGGTGTCAACTGCGGCGCCTGCGTGCAGCGCATCGAACGGGCATTGCGGCGCCTTCCCACGGTGGAGGAGGCGCGCGTCAACCTCACCCTCAGGCGGCTGTATCTGCGTTGGCGCGGCGATCGGGAACAGGCGTCGGAACTGGTCGCGCGGGTGCGGGGGCTCGGCTATGGGGCGGTGCCCTTCGATCCGGAACGGATGCAAAGCGAGGCCGAGGAACGCGAGCGGGAGCTGTTGCGGGCGATGGCGGTGGCCGGGTTCGCCGCCGGCAACGTGATGCTGCTCGCGGTCTCGGTGTGGGCCGGTCACGCCTACGGCATGGGCGAGGCCACCCGCGCCTTTTTCCATTGGTTCGAGGCGTTCATCGCCCTGCCCGCGATCGCCTACGCCGGACGGCCCTTCTTCCGTTCCGCCTGGACCGCGTTGCGCAGCGGGCACACCAACCTGGATGTGCCGATCTCGCTCGCGGTGCTGCTCGCGCCTGCGCTCAGCCTCTACGAGACGGTGCGCGGCGGCGAACATGTCTATTTCGACAGCGCCGTCACCCTGTTGTTCTTCCTGTTGATCGGCCGCTATCTCGACCAGCGCGCCCGGGGTGCCGCCCGCTCCGCCGCCGAGCGGCTCCTGGCGCTGCGCACGCGCCCGGTGACCCTCCTGTGCGATGATGGCACCACCCGAAGCGTGCGTCCCGACCATCTCCGCCCCGGCCAGAGGATCCTGGTGGCCCCGGGCGAGCGCATCGGCGCCGACGGGGTGGTGGAGCGGGGGCGCTCGGCGGTCGATCGCAGCGCCATTTCCGGCGAGAGCGTGCCGGAGCCGGTGGCCGAAGGGGCGCAGGTGTTCGCCGGCACCCTGAACCTCGAGGCGCCCCTCCGGGTGCGGGTGCGCGCGGTGGGCGAGGACACCCTGCTCGCCGACATGACCCGGCTGATGGCGCTGGCGGAACAGCGGCGCGGGCGGTTCGTGGCCCTCGCCGACCGTCTCGCCCGCCTGTATGCCCCCTTGGTCCACAGTCTCGCCTTGCTCACCTTCCTGGGCTGGTGGCTGGTCGGCGAAAGCGACTGGCAGGAGGCGCTGCTCTACGCCACCGCGGTGTTGATCATCACCTGTCCCTGCGCGCTCGCGCTCGCGGTGCCGGCGGTGCAGGTGATCGCCTGCGGCCGGCTGATGCGCCAAGGCATTCTCCTCAAGAGCGCCACCGCCCTCGAACGGTTCGCCGAGGTGGATGTGGTGGCCCTGGACAAGACGGGAACCCTCACCGAGGATCGGCCGAAGCCGCAGCTGGCGGGGCTCGATCGCCGCCTTCTGCGCGAGGCGGCGGCGCTCGCCAAGGCCTCCCGCCACCCGCTGGCCCGAGCACTGGCCGACGCGCTGCCCGATGTGCCGGTGCGGGAGGATGTGGTGGAGGTGCCCGGATCGGGGCTCGTGTGGCGCGGTCCGGACGGGGAATGGCGGCTCGGACGGCGCGGTTTTGCAGGACCCGAGGGGGATGGGGTGCCGCAGGGACCCGAGCTCTGGTTCAGCCGCCCCGGCGCCGCTCCCTTGTGCATCCGCTTCCGGGACCGGCTGCGCCCGGACGCCCGCGCCGTGATCGAACGCCTGCGCGGAAGCGGCTATGAGCTGATGGTGCTGTCGGGCGATCGGGCGCCGGTGGTGGAACGCGTCGCCCGCGAGGTGGGAATCCGGGACTGGCAGGCGGAGCTTCGCCCGGATGCCAAGGTGCGCGCTCTGGAGGCGCTGCGGGAGCGCGGCCGCAAGGTGCTGATGGTGGGCGACGGCCTCAACGACGCGCCGGCGCTGGCGGCGGCCCATGTCTCCCTCTCCCCCGCCCATGCGATGGACATCAGCCAGACCGCGGCGGATGCCGTCTTCCAGGGCGCCCGCCTCGCGCCGGTGTGCGAGGTGCTCGAGGTGGCCCGCCGGGCACAGCGGCTCGTGCGCCAGAACATCGCCTTCGCGCTGCTCTACAACACCATTGCCATCCCCTTCGCGATGGCCGGCTTCGTGACGCCGCTCGTGGCGGCTTTGGCGATGAGCAGCAGCTCCATCACGGTGGTGCTCAACGCCCTCCGCCTGGACGGTGGACCGCTGTTCGGGCTTGGCGAACCGCGCCGGCAGGCTATGAGGGAGAGGACGGAGCGAGGGGAGGGTTGTCGATGCGCCGCCTTGCCGTCTTGATGCTCATCTCTCTGTGGGCTGGGGTCGCCGTTCGGGCGGCCGAGGACCCGCGCACGCTCACCATCGGCATCACCCAATATCCCTACACCCTCCATCCCAACATCGACTCCATGGCCGCCAAGAGCTACGTGCTGATGATGACCATGCGGCCGTTCACCGAGTTCGACGCCGAGTGGAAGCTGCGCTGCTATCTCTGCACCACCCTGCCCACCTTCGAGAACGGGCTCGCGGTGCGGGTGCCGAACGCCGACGGCGGCGACGGGGTGGCGCTGACCTTCACCATCCAGCCCGACGCCACCTGGGGGGACGGCACACCGGTTTCCACCGATGACGTGCTGTTCACCTGGGAGGTGGGACGTCATCCGCTCTCGGGCGTGGCCAGCGCCGAACTGTACCGGCGCATCGAGCGCATCGAGGTGCTGGACGGCAAGCGTTTTGTGCTCTACTTGAGCAAATTGACCTTCCAGTACAACCTTCTCAACGACTTCCGGCTGCTCCCGGCGCATCTGGAACGGCCGGTGTTCGAGGCCGATCCGGCCACCTACCGCAACCGCACCCTCTACGACACCGATCCGACCAACCCGGGTCTCTACTTCGGTCCCTATCGCATCACCGAGGTGGTCGAGGGCGGTTACGTGGTGCTGGAACGCAATCCCACCTGGTACGGCGACCGTCCCTATTTCGATCGCATCGTGGTCAAGATCATCGAGAACACCGCCGCCCTCGAGGCCAACCTGCTGGCCGGGGCCATCGACATGATCGACGGCGGGCTGGGCATGAGCCTGGACCAGGCGCTCGCCTTCGAGAAGCGCCATGGGGACCGCTTCGTGGTGCGCTTCCAGCCCGGGCTCGTCTACGAACACATCGAGCTCATGCTCGACAACCCGCTGCTGGCCGACCGCAGGGTGCGGCAGGCGCTGCTCTACAGTCTCGATCGCGAGCTTCTGGTCCAGCAGCTGTTCGCCGGCCGCCAACCGGTCGCCCACAGCAACGTGCATCCGCTGGATCCCATGTATGCGGAGGACGTGCCTCGCTATCGCTACGATCCGGAGCGGGCGGCGGCGCTGTTCCGGGAGGCGGGCTTCGCGCCCGGTCCCGACGGCATCCTGGTCGATCCCGAGGGACGCCGCATGGAGCTCGTGCTCATGACCACCGCCGGCAACCGCACCCGGGAGCTCGTGCAGCAGGTGTTGCAGGGCATGTGGCGCAAGGCCGGGGTGGCGGTCACCATCCGCAACGAGCCGGCGCGCATCTTCTTCGGCGAGACGGTCACCCGCAGACGCTTTCCCGCCATGGCCATGTTCGCGTGGATCAGCTCGCCGGAGAGCGTGCCCCGCTCCACCCTGCACTGCGAGGAGATCCCGAGCGCCGAGAACGGATGGTCGGGGCAGAACTTCACCGGCTACTGCAACCCGGAGATGGACCGGCTGCTGGACGCCATCGAGGTGGAGCTGGACCGCGAGCGGCGCCGGGAGCTGTGGGCCGAATTGCAGCGCCTGTACGCCACCGACCTGCCGGTGCTGCCGCTCTATTTTCGGGCCAATCCCCACATCTGGCCGCGCTGGCTCAAGGGCGTGGTGCCGGCGGGCCACCAGGCGCCCACCACCATGGGGGTAGAATACTGGCGCCGCGATCCCTGATGTGGGGCACCGCCCGCGGCGACGACCGTCCCGGAAACCTCCCTCGGCCCCTGTGTGGAAGCGCTTTGAGCGCGGCTTGCCGACGGCGTCGAAACCGCCGTCCCGGAAACCTCCTCCGGCCCCGGCGACCCGGATCGGGGTTCACGCCACCGCGTATTCCTCTTCGAACTGGCGGCGTTCCTCGCTCGGCCGCACGCCGAAGGCCTCGCGGTAGCAGCGGGCGAAGTGGGATGCGGTCTCGAAGCCG
>JALSGW010000006.1 GCA_026982585.1 Alphaproteobacteria bacterium
AGCAGCCCGTGGTAGCCGAAGATCAGCGCCATCATCGGCACGTTGAGGAAGGCGAGGGCGAAGGGGAGCATGCCGTCGGGATTGGGATAGAGGCGCACCAGCAGCAGGCTCGCCACCTCGCCCAGGGCCCACAGCCCGAGCCCGAGCCCGAGCGCCAGACCCAGCACCTCGCCGCCGAAGCGGGGCGCGCCGACGAAACGGGGGGCGAGCCGCGCCACCGCCCCCGGCACGCCGCTGCCGATCAAAAACTCCGCCAGGGTCAACAGCGACATGATGATGCCGTAGAGGCCGAAGGCCACCGGGCCGAGATGGCGGGCGAGCAGCACCGCGATCACCAGCCCGCCGCCCAGGAACACGATCCGCGCCAGAAACAGCCACAGGGTGCCCCGGCCCATCACCGGAGCGGCCCCCTCCCGCACACCGCACCGCCCCGCCATGGCCTCAGCCCACCGCCATAGCCCGCGGCTGCAGCACCCGCGCGAGGTGGTCCGCAAGCCGCAGGCTCAACGCGAGCAGGGTGAGGGTGGGATTGGCGTGGCCGCCGGTGGGGAACACCGCGCTCGATGCCACGTACAGATTGCGCACGCTCCACACCCTGAGATCCGGATCCACCACCCCCTGCCGCGGGCTCGCCCCCATGCGCGCGGTGCCGAGGTGATGCGAGGCGTCGGTATAACGGGGGATTCCCTCGCCCGGCTCGAGCGCGCCCAGCCCACACCCGACAAGCGCCCGCCCAAGCCGCTCCTGCAGGCGCCACAAGGATTCGTGCACCGAATCGGGAATGCGCCAGTCCAGCCGCACCCGCGGCACGCCCAACGGATCGCGCTCCTCGGCAAGGCTCACCCGGCTCTCCGCCACGGGCGGCTGTTCGCAGAAATAGACCACCACATAGCGCCGCTCGCCGCGCCGCGGGCGCAGCCGGTCCTTGAGCAGCCGATAGGCGCGCCACAGCGGATAGGGGAGGATCTCCTTGGGCGGCAGCAGATAGACGAAGTTCTCGACCTTGGCCGCCCGGCGGATGTGCGCGAAGTCGAAGCGGCTTCCGGCATGACCGCGGCGGAGGAGCACCTTGCCGAGCTCGACGGCGGCCTGGTAGTGCGCCTCCGCATAGGAGGAGTGCTCCTCCTCGAAGGTCAGATAGTGGTGCAGGAGCCTCTCCCGCTCCTGCACCTCCCGGGGCAGCGCGAGGCCGAGCTGGATTTTGCCGTCGCGAAGGGGATAGGTGCGCATCAGGGGCAGATCGACGTCGCCGCGAATCCGCACCCGACCATAAGCGGCGCGCGGATGGTCCATGAAGAAACGGCCGACCAGATCGTGCTCGTTGCCGATCCCCTCCGGCCGGCGCGCGCGGGAGGCCAACAGCAGCCTCGCCACCTCGATGCCGCCGCAGGCCAGCACCACCACCTCCCCCCGCGCCTCCAGCCGGCCGCCGTCGAGGCTTTGCGCCACCACCGCGGCAAGCCGCTCGCCCGCCGCATCCAGCCTGAGCTCGGTGACGTTGGCGTGCAGCACCAGCCGGATGCGCGCGCTGTGCCGGAGCTCGCGCCGGTAGGCCCTGGCGAAGCGCTTGGGCCGCCTGGCCCAGAGCGACAGGGTGGGAGCGAAGGGACCGGCTTCGAGCAGCCGGCGCTCGGCATCCGACAGGCGCGTGCGGTGGGCCTCGAGGGCGAAGTGGGAAGGGTCGGGCAGCTCCAGGATGCGCGCCGCCTCCTCCAGCCGCGCCTCGATCGCCTCAAGCGGGATCGGCCAGGCCACATCCGCCACCCAGGGTCGCGGGCCGAGGTCGAAGGCGGTGAGCCGCATCGAGCGGCCGGCCCAGAGGTTGCAGCTGCCGCCGAATTCGCGCGCCCGATTGACATGGCCGGGGCGCAGCGGATGGCCCACCGAGACCAGCCCGTGGAGGCTCTGGGTCTCCTCCTCGGGCCCCTCGCCGCCCGCCTCCAGCAGCAGGGAGTCCACGCCCCGCTCGGCGAGCGCCCGGGCGAGGGTGATGCCCGCCGCCCCGGCGCCGACGATCACCACCGGCGCCCACAGCCGCAGCTCCCGCTCGCCTCCGCGCAGGTCGAGAACCGCCACGCTTCACCGCTCCGCCCGCTCCGCCCCCTGCTTAAGGCCAGTTCCGGCAAAAGCACAGCGCCCCGGATACCCGGATGTGCGACCGCAGCACATCTTGCCCGCCCGGCCGCGGCCGTGCTCGAACCCTCCCGCAGCCCATGACCGACCTGATCCTCATCGCCACCCTGGCCGGCTTCGGCGCCTTCCTCGCCACCTCAAGCGGCGCCCTGCCGGCGCTCCTCTGCGGCTCCCTCGGCCCGCGCGTCCAAAACGCCCTGCTCGGTTTCGCCGCCGGCGTCATGCTCGCCGCCTCCTTCTTCTCCCTGCTGCTGCCGGCGCTGGAGGCGGCCGAGGCGATCTACGCGAGCCGCACCGCCGCAGCCCTCATCGCCGCCCTCGCCCTCCTGTTCGGGGCGGCGCTCATGCGCGGCCTCGACCTCTGGGTGCCGCACGAACACTTCGTGCAGGGCCGCGAGGGGCCGAGGGCGGAGAGCCTGCGCCGCATCTGGCTGCTGATCTTCGCCATCACCCTCCACAACCTCCCGGAAGGGCTCGCCATCGGCGTCGCCTTCGGCGGCGGCGACCTCACGGCCGGGCTCGCGGTGGCCATCGGCATCGGCATCCAGGACATCCCCGAGGGCATGGCGGTCGCCCTTTCGCTGGCCGCCCTCGGCTACCGGCGCGGCTTCGCCGCCCTCGTCACCGCCCTCACGGGCGCGGTGGAGCCGCTCGGCGCCTTCGTCGGCATCGCCGTCGTCACCCTCGCCGCCCCGCTCCTGCCCTGGGGCCTCGCCTTCGCCGCCGGCGCCATGCTCTACGTCATCAGCCACGAGATCATCCCCGAGACCCACAGGCGCGGTTTCCAGGACGCCGGCACCCTCGGCCTCATGATCGGTCTTGCGGTGATGATGGTCCTTGATGTGACCTTGGGCTGAGGGCGGCGGGCGCACCGCCCGCGGAGGTGGGGAGGCGAACCATGAAGACCCGCTATGATGCCATCATCATCGGCGGCGGCCACAACGGGCTGGTGTGCGCCGCCTATCTCGCCAGGGCCGGGCTTGAGGTGCTGGTGCTCGAACGGCGGCCCGTGATCGGCGGTGCCGCGGTGAGCGAGGAGACGGTGCCGGGCTTCACCTTCTCCACCTTCTCCTACGTCATGAGCCTGCTGCATCCGAAGATCATCCGCGAGCTCGAACTCCGCCGCTTCGGACTCGAGGTGCTGCCGGCCTCGGACCTGTTCTGCCCGGTGGACGGCAAGGACTTCCTCCTGCTCTCCGAGGACGTGGCCAAGACCCAGGCGAGCTTCGCCCGCTTCAGCCGCAGGGACGCCGAAACCTACCCGGCCTTCGCCCGCCACCTCGAGGAGTGCGCCGGCCTCGTGCGCCGCTTCCTGTTCGAGACCCCCCCGGACCCCGCCCGGGGTGACCTGCGCGGCCGCACGGAGACCCTCGCGCTGCTCTGGCGCCACCGCCGCATCGGCCGGGGATTCCACCGGCTCGTCGACCTCTTCACCCTCTCCGCCGCCGACTTCCTCGACCGCTGGTTCGAAAGCCCGATCATCAAGGCCGTCTTCGCCTACTACGCCTCCATCGGCACCTTCGCCGGCCCGCGCTCGCCCGGCTCCGCCTACGTCATCCTCCACCACGTCATGGGCGAACACGAGGGGGCGGCCGGCTGGGGCTTCGTGCGCGGCGGCATGGGCGCCATCAGCCGCGCGCTCGCCGAATCCGGCAAACGCTTCGGCGTCGCCATCGCCACCGAGGCCGAGGTGGCCGAGATCCGCATCCGAGACGGCCAGGCCCAGGGGGTGGTGCTCGCCGACGGGCGGGAATTCCAGGCCCCGATCATCGCCGCCAACCTCCACGCCAAACTGCTCTACGAACGGCTGATCGGCGCCCGACACCTGCCCGCCGAGGTGCTCGCGGACATCCGCCACTACCGCACCCTCTCCACCGCCTTCAAGATCAACATCGCCGCCTCCGCACCGCCCGCCTACACCGCCTTCGACCCGGAGCGGGCGGGCATCGACTATCCCGCCTACGTCCACATCGCCCCCGACCTCGACTGGCTCGAGCGCGCCTTCGACGACGCCAAATACGGGCGCTTCTCGGCCCGCCCCTTCATGACCCCGGTGGTGCCCACGGTGCGCGACACCACCATCGCCCCGCCCGGCCGGCACGTGGTCCATCTGTTCGGCGGCCACGCCCCCTATACGCTGCGCGAGGGAAACTGGAAGGAGGCCAAGGACCGCTTCGCCCGCACCGTGCTTGAGACCCTCGAGCTCTTCGCGCCGGGCTTCTCCTCCCACATCATCGACATGCAGGTGCTCGCCCCGCCCGACATCGAGGCCATCCTCAACCTCCCCGGCGGCCACATCTTCCACGGCGAACTGGCGCCGGACCAGCTGTTCTGGAAACGCCCCATCCCCGGCTACGCCGACTATCGCACCCCGATCCGCGGCGTCTATCTGTGCGGCTCCTCCGCCCATCCGGGCGGCGGCGTTTCGGGGATCCCGGGGCACAATGCGGCGCGGGAGATCCTGCGCGACCGCAGGTGGAGGCGGCTTCGCTCCTGAGCGCCTGTGCGCATCCCGGTAGGCCGGCCGCCTTGCCGCCCCGCGCGGGCGGCCCTAACAGAGGCGCATGGTCTCCGCCCGCCCCGCATCCCGCCCAGCCGGCCCGCCGTCCCGGGTGGTGCTGCTCGACCCCTCCCTCTTCACCCTGCCCTTCGACCTCCACCTCGCCCGCGCCCTGGCGGAGCTCGGCGCCGAGGTGGGCCTGGTCGGCCGGCCGCTGCGGGAGGGCGAACGGCTGGTCGCGGAGGGTTTCCGCTTCCTGCCCCTGTTCTACCGTTGGAGCGAGCCGGGACCGCCCCGGGGCGGCCCCCTCCGGCGCCTCGCCAAGGCGCTCGAACACCCGCTCGGCTACAGCCGCCTCCGCTCCTGGCTGGAGCGGGGACCGCCCGCCGTGCTGCACCTGCAATGGGCGCTCCTGCCGGGCCTCGACCGGCTCGCCTTCGCCCGCCTGGCCCGCCGCCATCTCCCCATCCTCACGGTGCACGACGCCGGCCTCCAGCTCCACGACGCCCGAAGCCTGCTCGGTCCCTTCGGAGCGCGGCTGCAGACCCTGGGGCGGGACGCGCTGCTGCGGCGGATGGCGGGCTTCGTCTGCCACAGCGAGCGGGCCCGAAGCGATCTCCTCGCCCGCGGCATCGCGGCGGAGCGGATCCTGCTGCTGCCCCACCCGCCGCTCAAGCCCCTCGCCGCCCCCACGGCAGCACCGGCGGCCGACGACCGCTTCACCTTCCTGCTGTTCGGCACCCTCAAACCCTACAAGGGCGTCGATGTGCTGGTGGAGGCCGGCCTGCGGCTGGCCCGAAGCCGCCGCGACTTCCTGATCCGCATCGCCGGCCAGCCCTTCTTCGACCTCGCACCGCTCCGCCGCCGCATCGCCGCCGCCGGCGCTGAATCCTGCTTCGCCTTCGAACTCGGCTACCTGCCGGAGGAACGGCTCGCCGCCCTGCTCCAGCAGGCGGGCGCGGTGCTCTTCCCCTACCGCAAGAGCGAGGGCTCCGGCGCCCTGGCGCTGGCCGCCTCCTACGGCAAGCCGCTGCTCGCGAGCCGGGTCGGGGTGTTCGCCGAACCCCCGATCGCCGACCATGTGGCGCTCGCCCCGCCCGAGGACGCCGAGGCCCTCACAGCCCTGCTCGCCCGCCTGCTCGACGACCCCGCCTGGCGCGCGCGGCTGGCCGCCGCCTGCCGCCGCCTGCACCGGGCGCTCGGCGACTGGCGGGATTATGCGCGCGCATGTCTCGCATTTTATTTGGAATGCATGCAAAGCACCCGCAAATTGTGTTGCGGTTCAACCAGATGATCTCCCCCTTTTAACTAAACGTTGACATCTCCCGGCCATAGCATAGCGGCGCATATGCGGTGCTGCTGCCAGCGTCGGGGTGTTGCGGTGTCCCCTTCGGTCCTCGCCGGTGATCGCGTGTGCGAAGCCCTGTCCGAGCCGACCCGTCTTCGGCTGCTGGAGCAGCTGCCCTTTGCCCTGTTCGACGACCGGGGCCGCTATCGCAGCGCGAGCCCCGCCTGGTGCGCCCTGTTCGGGCTCGAAGGACGGGTGGCGGGGCGGTGCTGGCGGCAGGGCGGGGAGCTGGATGACGCCCTGGGCGAGGCCCTGGCCGAGGCCGGGGAGGAGGTGCGGGAGCTGAGCTTCTGCCGCATGGGGGCGGATGGGATATGCCGGCGGCTCGGGCTGCGCATCTGGCGGGCGGATGAGGGGGTGGTGGCGGTGGTGCGGGAGGTGGCGATCCCCCGCGACTGCGATCCCGTCGTCCACCGCCAGCAGCAGCAGCTCGCCCTCGCCGCCCGCATCGCCCGGCTCGGCTACTGGCATTACGATTTCCGCAGCGGCGGCTGCTACTGGTCGCCGGAGCTGTGGCGGATCGTCGGGCGCAGCCCGGAATCCTTCCCCCTCACCTTCGCCCGCCGGCTCGAGGTGTTCCATCCCGAGGACCGGCAGGAGCGGCAGCGGGTGTGGGCGGAGGCGATCGCGGCGCGGCGCGGCTTCACCCACCGCGCCCGCATCCTGCGGCCGGACGGCAGCGTCCGCCACGTGTTCACCCGCGGCCTCTGCCAGCTCACCGAGGAGGGCGAGATCGCCGGCTATTTCGGCATCCTCCAGGACATCACCGAGGAGGTGGAGCTGGAGCAGCGGCTGCGCCGGGAGGCGGAGCGCAACCGGCTCTATCGGGCCTTGTTCGAGCATCTGCCGGAGCCGGCCTGGATCACGGACCGGGAGGGGCGCTGCCGGCTCGCCAATCCCGCCGCCTGCCGGCAGCTGGGTCTGCGGCCCCTGGAGGATGCGGACGGGGATCCCGGCCCGCAGGCGGAGGCGGTGGCGGGGTTGCGGCGGGCGGAGCGTCGGGTGCTGCGGACGGGGGATGTG
>JALSGW010000007.1 GCA_026982585.1 Alphaproteobacteria bacterium
TATCACCTTCGGATGTCATCCCGAATCCCATTGGCGGGTCGTGCACGCCGAGCTGGATGCCGAGGGGAGTCGGGTTCGGGCCCGCACGCCGGCGGGGATGCTGGAGTTCCAGCTCGCCCTTCTGGGTCGGCATTGGGTGCACAACAGCCTTGCCGTCTTGGCGGCGGTGGCCGCACTCGGTGGCGACGCCGCGGGCGCTGCGGCCCGGTTTGCGGAACTGCGCCCGCTTCCGGGCCGTGGACAGCGAATCCGGCTCAAGGTGCCGGGCGGCTCGGTGCTGCTGCTGGACGACAGCTACAACGCCAATCCCGCCTCCATGCGGGCCGCCATCGAGGTGCTCGCCCGCCAGCCGGGACGGCGCCTCGCCGCGCTCGGGGAGATGGCGGAGCTGGGCCGGAGCAGTGCGGAGCTGCACGCCGCCCTGGCGGAGCCTCTGCAGGCGGCGGGGGTTTTTCGGGTGTTCACCTGCGGCGACCACATGCGCCATCTCCACGACCGCCTGCCGGAAGGTATGCGGGGCGACCATGCGGAGGATGCCGGGGCGCTGGTGGGGCGGCTGGTTTCGATGTTGCGCGCCGGCGACGTGCTGTTGGTCAAGGGATCGCTGGCCTCGGGCATGAACCGGGTGGTGGCGGCGCTCTGCGCCGCCTTTGCCGTGGCGGAGGATTGAGCCGTTGTTGTACCATCTGCTGGTGCCGCTTGCGGACCTGTTCGGTCCGTTCAACGTCTTTCGCTACCTCACCTTCCGCAGCGGAGGGGCGGTGATGACGGCGCTGTTCGTGAGCTTTCTCACCGCGCCGGCGCTGATCGCCTGGCTGCGGCGCCAGCAGCCCTCAGGCCAGCCGCTCAGCGACGACGTGCCGCGCGACCACCGGCTGCGCAAACAGGGCACGCCCACCATGGGCGGGCTGTTGATCCTGATCGCGGTGACGATCGCCACCCTGCTGTGGGCGGATCTCACCAATCCCTTCGTGTGGATCGTGCTGCTCGTGACCCTCAGCTTCGGCGCCATCGGCATGGCGGACGACCTGCTCAAGCTCAGGCGCAACTGCAACCGCGGTCTGAGCGGGCGCCAGAAGCTCCTGCTCCAGAGCCTGATCGCCCTGTTCGCCGCCTGGGCGCTCGGCCGTCTGCTGCCGCCGCCGCTTTCCGATTCGCTGGCGGTCCCCTTCTTCAAGGACCTGTTCATTCCCCTCGGCTGGTTCTTCCCGGTGTTCGGGGCCTTCGTCATCGTCGGCGCGTCCAACGCGGTCAACCTCACCGACGGTCTCGACGGGCTCGCCATCGGTCCGGTGATGATCGCCGCCGGCAGCTTCGCGCTCATCGTCTATCTCGCGGGTAATGCCATTTTCTCGGACTATCTCGGCATCCCCTACGTGCCCGGGGCCGGCGAGCTGGCCGTGTTCGCCGGGGCCATCGTCGGCGCGGGTCTCGGTTTCCTCTGGTACAACGCCCCGCCCGCGGCGGTGTTCATGGGCGATACCGGATCGCTCGCCACCGGGGGCGCCCTCGGGGCGGTGGCGGTGGCCGCCAAGCATGAACTCGTGCTGGTGATGGTGGGCGGGCTGTTCGTGCTGGAGGCGGTGTCGGTGATCGTCCAGGTGGCCTCCTTCAAGCTCACCGGCCGGCGGGTGTTCCAGATGGCGCCGCTCCACCACCATTTCGAGAAAAAGGGCTGGAAGGAGGAGACCATCGTCATCCGCTTCTGGATCATCGCCTTCGTGCTGGCCATGATCGGGCTTTCCACCCTCAAGTTGCGGTGAGGCCATGACTGCGCTCGCAGCCTATCGGGGTCGGGACGTCGGGGTGTTGGGCCTCGGGCGAAGCGGCATGGCCGTGGTGCGGGCGCTGTGTGCGGCGGGTGCGCGGGTCTATGTGTTCGACGACCAGGAGGAACGAGTGGCGGCGGCGGTGCGGGAAGGCGCGATCCCGGGCGTTGCGGATCACATCGCGCGCCTGTCGCTGCTGGTGCCGAGCCCCGGGGTGCCGCTCGAGCACCGGCTGGTCGTGGAAGCGCGCCTCTCGGGCGTGCGGGTCGTGGGCGATGTGCAGCTGTACGTCGAGAGCTTCCCGGAGGCTCGCTTCGTCGGTGTCACCGGCACCAACGGCAAGTCCACGACGGCGAGCCTCCTGTACCATCTGCTGCGGGAATCGGGCCGGGATGCGGCGCTGCTCGGCAACATCGGCACCCCGGTGTTCGATGGGGAGCCGCCCGCCTTGGGCGTAACGGTGCTGGAGCTCTCCTCCTTCCAGCTCGAGCGAAGCGAAGCCCTATCGCTCGAACTCGCCGTGTGGGTCGGATTCGCCCCCGATCATCTCGATCGCCACGGCGACCTCGCCGCCTATCTCGCCGCCAAGCGGCGGATCTTCGACGGGCTCCGGCCGGGCGGGGCGGCGGTGGTGGCGCTCTCCGATCCCGTCTCCCGGGATCTCGCCGAGGAGCTCCGGACTCGCGAACATATTCGCGTGGTGGCGGTGGCGGACCGGCGTGCGGCCGGGCAGGCGGTGTGGCTCGAGGGTGGATGGCTCGTGGACGGGCTCGGGGGGGATCCGGTCCGGGTGTTGGATCTCGGCCGTCATCCGCGGCTTTTGGGGCCGCCGCAATGGCGCAATGCCGCCTGCGCCTATGCGGCCGCGCGGCTTTTGGGTCTCACCCGCGCACAGCTCGCAGGCGCCCTTGCCGGCTTTTCCGGGCTGCCCCATCGGGTGGAGCCGGTGGCGCGCATCGGTCGGGTGCTGTTCGTCAACGACAGCAAGGCCACCAATCCCGAGGCGGCGGCGGCGAGTCTGGGGGCGTTCTCCCACGTCTTCTGGATCGCCGGCGGCCGGCCCAAGCCGGGCGGCTTCGCCCCCATCCGCCCGCTCCTGGGCCGCGTGCTGCGCGCCTATGCGATCGGCGAGGCGGAGGATCTGCTGGCGCGCGCGCTCGGGGATCGGGTCGATCTGGTCCGGGCCTCCACCCTCGAGCGGGCGGTGCGCTGGGCCTTTTCGGATGCACGGGCGGCGCCGGTCGACCGTCCGGTGGTGCTGCTCGCGCCCGCCTGCGCGTCCTTCGACCACTACCGCGACTTCGCCGAGCGCGGCGAGCACTTCCGCCGGCTCGTGCGGGAACTGGAGATCCAGGAGGAGGCATCATGAGCGCCATCGCGCGCACCGACCGCAGCCTGGTCGGCACCTGGTGGTGGACCGTGGACCATGCGCTGCTCGGGGCGATCGCGCTGCTTGCCGCCATCGGCGTGATCATGGTGCTCGCATCGAGCCCGCCGATCGCGCGCAAACTCGAGCTTCCCGAGACCTATTTCGTGGTCAAGCACGTGGTGTTCCTGGGGCCGGCGGCGCTGGTGTTGATCGTGGCCTCGCTGCTCGCGCCGCTCGGCGTGTTGCGGGCGGCCAAGGCGGTGTTGGCGATCGGTCTGCCGCTTCTGGCACTCACCCTGCTGTTCGGGCCGGAGGTCAAGGGTGCTCGGCGATGGCTGCCGGTGGCCGGGGTGCTGCTGCAGCCGAGCGAGTTCGTCAAACCCGCGTTGGTGGTGGTGGTGGGCTGGCTGCTCGCGGTGCGGGGACCGCTGGCCGGTTTCGCGCCGGCGGCCGGGCTGGTGGCGGCCGTGGTTGGCCTGCTCTTTCTGCAGCCGGACATGGGCATGGGGGTGCTGGTGGTGGCGGTGTTCGGCGCCCAGCTGCTGCTCGCCGGCACTCCTTGGCCGCTGCTGGCACTCCTGGGCTTCGGCGGCATCGGGCTCCTTGCGGTGGGCTATCTGCTGCTCCCCCACGTGCAGGCCCGGATCGACGCCTTTCTCGATCCGGCGGCCGAGCCCTATCAGGTGCAGGCGGCGCTCGAGGCCATCGCCTCGGGCGGCTGGTTCGGCCGCGGGCCCGGCGAAGGGGTGGTGAAGTTCTACCTGCCCGAGGCCCATTCCGACTTCGTGTTCGCCACCATGGCCGAGGAGTTCGGCATTCTCGCGTGCCTGGTGGTGGTGGCGCTGTTCGCCTTCATCGTGCTGCGCGGCTTCGCCCGGCTTGCCGAAAGCCCGGACCGGTTCGTGCTGGTGGCGGGCGGCGGCTTGTTGACCCAACTCGGCCTGCAGGCCTTCATCAACATGGGGGTCAATCTCGAACTGTTGCCCACCAAGGGGATGACGCTTCCCTTCGTGAGCTACGGCGGCTCCTCGCTTTTGGCCCTGGCGCTCGCAACCGGCTTGATGCTGGCGCTGATGCGGCGGGGGGCGCGGCTGGAGGAGCCATGAAAAGGCCGCTTGTGATCGCCGCCGGCGGCACCGGCGGGCACGTGTTCCCGGCCCTGGCCGTAGCCGAGCGGCTTTACGGTCTGGACGCCCCGGTGCTGTTCCTGACCGACGCGCGGGGCGCCCGCTATCTCGAGGGCCGGCTGTCCTTCACCCAGGTCCGGGCCCGGCCGCTTGCAGGTGGTCCGGCAAGGCGGGCGCTGGCGCTCGGCACACTTTTGCGCGGAAGTATCGAGGCGCTGTGGGCCCTCGGGCGGGCGCGGCCGCGGGCGGCCGGCCTGTTCGGCGGCTATGCCTGCCTGCCGGCGCTCGCCGCGCTCGTGCTGCTGCGCATCCCTTTCCTCCTGCACGAACAGAATGCGGTGTTCGGTCGCGCGAACCGGCTGGCGGCGCGGTTCGCCCGCATGCTGCTGTTGAGCTTCCGCGACACCGAGGG
Source organism: Alphaproteobacteria bacterium (assembly GCA_026982585.1). Taxonomy (GTDB): domain Bacteria; phylum Pseudomonadota; class Alphaproteobacteria; order Geminicoccales; family Geminicoccaceae; genus HRBIN39. Next base: position 4,678 of record JALSGW010000007.1, read on the forward strand.
CGTGCCCAGCGGCCTTTCCGCCGAGCTCCGCATCACCGGCAACCCGGTGCGCAGGGAGGTGATGGAGCGCGCGCCGATGCCGCAACGGGATTCGGGTTTCGGGCTTCTGGTGATCGGCGGCAGCCAGGGTGCGCGGGCGCTTGCGGAGCGGGTTCCGGAGGCGCTGGGTCGGATCCCGCCCGAACGGCGGCGGCGGATGAGGCTCGCGCTCCAGTGCCGGGCCGAACTCCGTGGCAGCGTCGAGCGGAGGCTGCGGGAGCTGGGGGTGGCGGCGGAGGTGGCGGCGTTCTTCCCGGACCTGCCCGCGCGCTTGAGACAGGCCGATCTGGTGGTGGCCCGGGCCGGCGCCTCGACGGTGGCGGAGCTGCTCCACACCGCCACGCCCGCCATCCTCATCCCCTATCCCCACGCCTTGGACGGACACCAGCGGGCGAACGCCCTGCGGCTTGAGCGGGCGGGGGCGGCGGTGGTTTTGGATGAGGCGGAGGCGGACGCCGGCAGGCTCGCGGCGGAGTTGGAGGCGCTCATGGATTCCCCCGAGCGCCTCGCGGAGATGCGAAAGGCGGCGGGGGCGTTGAGTCCGGTGGACGCCGCGGGTGCCGTCGCCCAGGCGCTTCTGGAGCTCGCCGGAGAGGAACGGTGACGCGACTTCCCTTCGATCCCGGCCCCATCCACCTGGTCGGCATCGGCGGCATCGGCATGAGCGGCATCGCCGAGCTGTTGCACGACCTGGGGTATCGGGTGCGGGGCTCGGACCTCGCCCCCAACGCCAACACCGCCCGGCTCGAGCGGCTCGGCATCCGGATCCACATCGGCCACCGGGCCGAACATGTGGAGGGGGCCGGGGTGGTGGTGGTCTCGTCCGCGGTGCCCGCGGACAACCCCGAGGTGGCGGCGGCCCGCCGCCAGCGCATTCCGGTGATCCGTCGGGCGGAGATGCTGGGCGAGCTGATGCGGTTCAAGTGGCCCATCGCGGTCGCCGGCAGCCACGGCAAGACCACCACCACCGCCATCATCGGCGCCCTGCTCGAAGAGGCCGGCCTCGATCCGACGGTGGTCAACGGCGGCATCGTCAACGCCTGGGGCAGCAACCTGCGCCGGGGCGGCGGTCCCTGGATGGTGGTGGAGGCCGACGAGAGCGACGGAAGTTTCCTGCATCTGCCGGCCATGGTGGGGGTGGTGACCAACATCGATCCCGAACATCTGGATCACCACGGCTCCCTGGAACGCCTCGAGGAGGCCTTCCTGGCCTTTCTGGAGGGGTTGCCCTTCTACGGCTTCGCCGTGCTCGGCATCGACCATCCGCGCGTGCAAAGGCTCTGCGGCCGGCTCACGAGCCGCCGCTTCGTCACCTACGGCTTCAATCCCCAGGCGGACGTGCGGGCGTTGGGCCGGCGGCTCGAGGACGGGGTCGAGCGCTTCGATGTGGAGGTCAGGAACCCGACCGGCATGCGCCGCATCGCGGGCTTGAGCCTGGCGCTTCCCGGGCGCCACAACGTGCAGAACGCCCTCGCCGCCATCGCCATCGCCGATCGGCTCGGCATCCCCGACCGCGTGGTGCGGTCCACGCTCGCGGCTCTCGAGGGGGTGCGGCGGCGGTTCACCATCACCGGCACGGTGGACGAGATCACCGTGGTGGACGACTACGGTCACCATCCGGAGGAGATCCGCCGGGTGCTGGAGACCGCCCGGCAGCTGGTGCGGCGCCGGCTGGTGGCGGTGGTCCAGCCGCACCGTTTCAGCCGCCTGCACCACCTGTTCGACGAGTTCTGCACCTGTTTCGCCGACGCCGACACGGTGTGGATCGCGCCGGTGTATGCGGCCGGGGAGAGTCCGATCGCGGGCGTCGACCACCTGGCGCTCGTGGAAGGGGTGCGGGCCTGCGGCCACCGCGACGTGCGCCCGCTCGATGGGCTCGAACGGCTGGCCGAAGCGCTGGTCGACCAGCTCGCCCCGGGGGACATGGTGGTGTGCCTGGGCGCGGGCGACATCACCCGCGCCGCACAGGCGCTGCCGTCGCGTCTGCAGGCGCTCAGGCGGGGAGAGGGGACATGACCGTCGCCGACCCGCCGCTTCCCCGCTTGCGGGGCCGCCTGCGTCCCCGCGTACCGCTCGCCCCGCTCACCTGGCTGAGGGTGGGCGGTGCGGCGGAATGGCTGTTCCAGCCGGCCGACGCCGACGACCTGGCCCATCTGCTGCGCACCCGCCCGCCGGAGCTGCCGGTGGTGGCGATCGGGGTCGGATCCAACCTGCTGGTGCGGGACGGCGGGGTGCCCGGGGTGGTGGTGCGGTTGTCCCGTCCCTTCGCCGGAATCACCTTCGAGGACGGTCTGCTGGTGGCCGGGGCGGCCTGTCTCGACCAGCGGGTGGCGCGCGCGGCGCTGGCGATGGGCCTTTCCGGGCTCGAGTTCATGATCGGCATTCCCGGCACGGTGGGGGGTGCGGTGCGCATGAACGCGGGGGCGTTCGGCGGCGAGACCGGAGAACGGTTGGAGTGGGCGGAGGTCCTCGATCCCCGCGGAGAGCGTCACCGGCTTGCAGCTCGGGAACTCGGCCTGGGCTACCGGCGCAGCGACCTCGGCGGCGAATGGATCGTGCTCCGGGCCGCCTTCCGTCTCACTCCCGGCGATCCGGCGCGCATCCGCGCGCGCATGGAGGAGATCCGCCGAGAGCGTGAACAATCGCAGCCGCTCCGCGTCGCCACCGGCGGCAGCACCTTCAAGAATCCACCCGGGGACAAGGCCTGGCGGCTGATCGCCGCGGCCGGGTGCCGGGGGCTCCGGCGCGGGCGGGCGATGATGTCGGAGAAACATTGCAATTTCCTGGTCAACCTCGGCGGCGCCCGCGCCTCGGAGCTCGAGGAGCTGGGCGAGGAGGTGCGCAGCCGGGTGCGGGAGCGGACCGGGGTGGAGCTGGAATGGGAGATCCACCGGATCGGCCGGCCGCCCGGCGGGGAGACGTCATGACCCACGTGGCGGTGCTGATGGGCGGATGGTCGGCGGAGCGGGAGGTGTCGCTGGTCTCGGGCCGGGCCTGCGCCGAGGCGCTGGAGCGCCGCGGCTTTCGGGTGAGCCGGGTGGAGGTGGACGAGCGGCTGCCGGCGGTGCTGACCCGGCTGCGGCCGGATGTGGTGTTCAACGCCCTGCATGGGCGGCTCGGCGAGGACGGCCGGGTGCAGGGGCTGCTCGACCTGCTCGGCATCCCCTACACCCACTCGGGGGTGCGGGCCTCGGCCATCGCCATGCACAAGCCCACCGCCTTGAGATTGTTCCAAAGCGCCGGACTGCCGGTTCCCGAGGGCCGGGTGATGCCGGCCGCCGAGGTCGCAGAGGCGCCGCCCTTCCCGCCCCCGTTCGTGGTCAAGCCGGTGGACGAGGGATCGAGCATCGACGTGGAACTCGTACTCCGCGCCGAGGACCTCGCACGGGTGGGCCACAAGCTCGCGGAGCGCAGCCGGCCCGTCTTGGTAGAGCGATACATCCCGGGGCTCGAGCTCACCTGCGCGGTGCTGGACGGCAGACCGCTTGCGGTAACCGAGGTGGCGCCGCGGGAGGGGTTCTACGACTACCGGGCCAAGTACACCCCGGGGATTGCCGAACACCGGCTCCCGGCACCGATTCCGCCGCGGGTGTACGAGCGGGTGATGGAGATCGCGCGTTGCGCCCACCTGCTGCTCGGCTGCCGGGGGCTCACCCGCGCCGATCTGCGCTTCGACCCCGAGCGCGGCGAGGCCGGACTGGCGCTGCTCGAGATCAACACCCAACCGGGCATGACCCCCCTCTCCCTGGCCCCGGAACAGGCGGCCTACTGCGGCCTCTCCTTCGAGGATCTGGTGGTGCGACTGGTGGAGCTTGCGGCATGCGATCCATAGGCCGACTGGGACAACGCCTGGGTCCGCCGCGGCCGCGGCCCCGGCCAAGGCGCTGGGGACGGGCGCTGGCCTTCGGCGTCACCGCCTTGGCGGCGACCGGGCTCCTCGCTGCGGGCGGGCCGCCGAGCCGACCGTGGACCCTGGACGCACCGGCGCTGCCGTGGCCCGAGGGGCTGCGGGTGGACCGGGTGGAAGTGGTGGGCACGGTGCGCACCAGCGCCGCCGAACTCGAACCGCTGGTCGCCGGACTCCGCGGCCAGAATATACTTGCAGTTGATCCCTATGCGGTCCAAAATCGGTTCGAGGAGCTCGCTTGGGTGGAACGGGCGAAGGTCAGGCGGCTGCTGCCGAATACACTGGTGGTTGAATTACGAGAGTATCGTCCGGGGGCGGTGTGGCGCTCCTCCGAGGGGCTGCGGTTGGTGGCCTCCTCCGGGCAGACGATCCCGGCTGCGGATCTGGGGTCTTTCCGGCGTCTGCCGGTGCTCTACGGCGAAGGCGCGCCGCGGGCGTTTGCCGAGCTTTCGGCCTTGTTCGCCGAGGCGCCGGAGCTGGCATCCCGGCTGAGTGCTGCGGTGCGGATCGGGGATCGGCGCTGGGATCTTTATTTCGACGGGCGGTTGCGCGTGCGGCTGCCCGAGCGCGGGCTCGAACCGGCCTGGCGGCGGTTCGTGGCCGCGGTGCGAGATCGACAGCTGCTCGCACGGGCGGTGCGGGAGGTGGACCTCAGGCATCCCGGCTGGCTGGTGGTACGACCGGAGACGGCGGCTGCGGCAGCGGGGGAGCGGACATGACCGGGATGTTGGTGCGCGCGCGGGAGGAGGCACGGCCGTTGGCGCTCGGTCCGTTGCGCACCTCGCCCATCACGGTGCTGGATGTGGGCAGCACCAAGGTGGGTTGTTTCATCGCCCGCCCGCGCGCCTCGCGCGGTTTCAGCCTGCTGGGGCGGGGCTATCAGCTCGCCCAGGGCATCGACCGCGGCGACATCGTCGATGCCGGGGCGGCCGAGGAGTCCCTGCTCGCCGCCGTCCACGAGGCGGAACAACAGGCCGGCGAGACGGTGCGCGATGTGGTGCTGGTCACCGGCGCCGGCCGGCCCCGGTGCCGGCTGGTGCGTCTCGAGCATCGGCTCGGCGGCCTGCCGGTGCGCGGCGATCGGCTCCAACGTCTGTTCCGCGAGGGCGCCCAGGCCGCCGCCCAGGACGGGGAGGAGGTGCTGCATGTGGTGCCCGTGGAGCTGGCCGTGGACGACGGTCGGCCGGTGCGGGACGCCCGCGGCATGCGCGGCGAGCGGCTCTCCGCCTGGCTCGCGGTGGTGACCGTGCAGGCCCGGGCGCTCGACCGCCTCATGACCTGCCTCGAACGCTGCCATCTGCGGGTGGCCGAGGTGGTGGCGGCCCCCTATGCGGCCGGCATCGCCGCCACCACCGAGGAGGAGGCGGACCGCGGATGTCTGGTCCTCGACTTCGGCGGCGGCCTCACCACCTTCGCCCATTTCGCCGAAGGCCGCCTCGCCTACCTCGACAGCGTTCCCTACGGCGGCGTCCACGTCACCGGCGACATCGCCTACGGTCTGTCCACCAGCAGGGAATACGCCGAGCGGCTCAAGACCCTGCACGGCAGCGCCGTGTGCCGGGCCCTGGACGACGACGCCCGCCTCATGGTGCCCCAGATCGGCGACGGACCCGAGGCGCCGGCGGCGGAGGTGCCGCGGGCCCAGCTCACCCGCATCATCCGGGCCCGGGTGGAGGAGATCCTGGAGTTCGTGCAGGAGAAACTGCGGGCGCAGCAGGAGCTCTTCGACCGCAAGCCGCCGCGCTCTATGGTGTTGACGGGCGGAGGAGCGGAGCTCGACGGCCTGGAGGAGCTGGTCGAGGAAATGTTCGGCGTGCCGGTGCGCCGCGGCCGGCCGGATCTCGTCTACAGTCGCCACGGCGTGGAGAACGAGCCGGCGCTGGCGGCGGCGAGCGGCGCCTTGTCCCTGGCCCTTGGAGACGACGATGGTCTGAGCTGGAGCGGATTGCGGGAGGAGGGCGGCCTGATGGCCTGGTTCGGCCGCTTCACCCGCTGGCTGTCGCGCAACTTCTAGCGGCACACCGCCGCATGCGGCCGGCCGCCTGCCCACGGTCGGTCGCCACACAGGAGCCAAACAACACCACCGCTGGAGGAGAATCATGACCATCAACATCAGCCTCGCCCACACCCACGAACAAAAGGCGCGTATTACCGTGGTCGGCGTCGGCGGCGCCGGGGGAAACGCCCTCGACAATATGATCACCGAGCATCTCGAAGGGGTGGAGTTCCTGGCCTGCAACACCGATGCCCAGGCGCTCGCCCACTGTCTCGCCGAACGCAAGGTGCAGCTCGGCGTCAACATCACCCAGGGGCTCGGCGCCGGCGCCAAGCCGGAGGTGGGCCGCGCCGCGGCCGAGGAATCCCTGGACGAAATCCTCGATCACCTGGCCGGCAGCAACATGGTGTTCATCACCGCCGGCATGGGCGGCGGCACCGGAACCGGCGCCGCCCCGGTGATCGCCCGGGCGGTGCGCGAACAGGGCGCGCTCACCATCGGCGTGGTCACCAAACCCTTCCACTTCGAAGGCGCCGAGCGCATGCGCATCGCCGAGGCCGGCATCCTCGAGCTGCAGGAGTACGTCGACACCCTGATCGTCATTCCCAACCAGAACCTGTTCCGACTCGCGAGCGAGCGCACCCCCGTCAAGGAGGCCTTCAAGCTCGCCGACAATGTGCTCTACATGGGCGTGCGCGGGGTGACCGACCTCATGATGGTGCGGGGCCTCATCAACCTCGATTTCGCCGATGTGCGCACCATCATGAGCGTGCTCGGCAAGTGCATGATGGGCACCGGCGAGGCCGAGGGGGAGCGGCGCGCCATCGAGGCGGCCGAAGGGGCGATCTCCAACCCGCTGCTCGAAGAAGTGTCGATGAAGGGGGCGCGCGCCTGCCTGATCAACGTCACCGCCGACGACAGCCTGACCCTGTTCGAGGTGGACGAGGCGATCAACCGCATCCGCGAGGAACTGGATGCCGATGCCCACATCATCTTCGGCGCCGTGTTCGACAACAGCATGAACGGTCGCCTGCGCATCTCGGTGGTGGCGACCGGAATCGATTCCCCCACCGCCACCCAGGCGGCCGCCGCGAAGGAGGAGCAGCCGGCCGAGGAGACGCGGGCCGCGGCGGCGCCCTCGGGGTTCCGATTTCCCCCGCAGTCGCCGGCCAGCCGTCCCTATCCGGCGGTGGGCGCCCGGCCTCGCACCGGCGGCGTGCCGCCGGCGCTCGGCCTCGAGCGGCCGAGCCGCAGCGAGCCGGTGGCACCGGCCGCCGGCGTGCAGGGTGCCGCGGCGGGCCCGGGCCGGCCCCGACCGGTTGCGCGCAGCGAATCGCGAAGCGGCCTCTTCGACCGGATGCGGCAGTTCACCCGCATGCGGCAGCCGACCGCGCCCCAGCCTCAGGCCGCTGCGCCGAGCCAGGCGACCCATCGCGAGGAGGTCAGCGCGCGGGACGAAATCGGCGACGTGCCCGCCTTCCTCAGACGCAAGGAACCCACCGAGGGTTGAGCGGGCAGAGCAGGACATCACACGAACGGCGGGCCTCGGCCCGCCGTTTCCTTCGGGAGCGACACGGCCTGCCCGGGAGCCCCTTCGCGGGTCGTGACCGCAGCACGGTCACACTAGTGGTCAGCGCAACAGCGAGAGCTGGGAGAGCTGTCCCTCCCAGAACCGGTCCAGGCGCACCAGCAGTTGGTTGGTGCGCTCGAGCTCCTCGCGGCGAATGCCCCGCCGCTCCAGCTCTTCGGCGCCCCTGCCATAGAGCGCGTCGATTTTCTCGATCAGCCGGAGCCCCTTCTCGGACAGCCGCACCCGCGTCATGCGCCGATCGTGGGTCGAGCGCTCCTGCATGAGATAGCCGTTCTCGACCAGTTTCCGCACGTTGTAGGAGACGTTCGAGCCCAAATAACAGCCGCGCAGGGTGAGCTCGCCGACGGTCAGGGTCTCGCCGCCGATGTTGAACAGAATCAAGGTCTGGACGTTGTTGATGTCCTCGACGCCCAGCCGGTCGAGCTCCGCCTTGACGACATCCAGGAAACGCCGGTGGAGGCGCTCGATCAACCGTGAGGTGAGGATGTAGGCGTCCTTCACGTTGCCCTCGACGATGGATCCCCCGGCCACGCCGTTTGCGCGACCACGATGCGGCCGTATGCAACTACAATTTGCCCTCGCCCGCAATCATCTTGATAATCGCGGAAAAATCCAGCCCCTCGTGGCCGGCGTTGGCGAACAGGGCGTAGAGGTGGCAGGCGAGGCCTCCGAGAGGGGTGGCGCTTTGGGTGCGGATGGCGCTTTCCTGGGCGAGGCGGAGGTCCTTGAGCATCATGGCCACGGTGAAACCGGGCTGGTAGTCGCGGTTGGAGGGTGCGGTGGGCACCGGTCCGGGAACCGGGCAGTAACTGGTGAGGGACCAGCACTGTCCGGAGGACCGCGAGGCGATCTCGAACAGTTTGTCTGCGGCGAGTCCCAGCCGTTCGGCCAGGGCGAAGGCCTCGCACACCGAAATCATCTGGATACCGAGCATCAGATTGTTGCAGATTTTGGCGGCCTGGCCGGTACCCGCCGGTCCCGCGTGGACCACGGTGCGGCCCATGGCCTCGAGCAATGGGCGCGCGCGGGCGAAGGCCGCCTCCTCGCCCCCGACCATGAAGGTCAAGGTGGCCGCCTCCGCGCCCGCCACCCCGCCCGAGACCGGCGCGTCCACCATGGCACAGCCCCGCTCGGCGGCGTGCCGGTGGACCAGTCGCGCGCTGTCGACGTCGATGGTGGAGCTGTCGATGAGCAGGCTGCCCGGCGCCACCCGGGCCAGGATGCCCTCGGGAGCGAGATAGGCATCGCGCACCTCGGGCCCGGCGGGCAGCATGGTGATCACCGTCTCCGCCTTCTCGAGCGCGGTCGCGAGGCTGTCGGCCACCTGCAGCCCGGACGCACGCGCGCGCTCCCGGGCCGGCGGCGCCAGGTCGAAGCCGATCACCTCGTGGCCCGCGCGGGCGAGGTTGCGGGCCATGGGCCCGCCCATGTTGCCGAGTCCGATGAACGCCACCCTGCTCATGATGCTTCCTCCCCGGCCATCCGGCCTGCGCTCACGGGTCCCAGTCGAGAGGCAGCTGGACCTCTGCGTGCGCGGTGAAGAAGCGGTCCACCGCCTCCTCCGGCACACAGGCGACGGTGGCATAGCGCCAGCGCGGCTTGCGGTCCCGCTCCACCACGATCGCCCGCACCCCTTCCGCGAACTCCTCCTCTTCGAGGAACCCTCGCACCAGCCGATACTCGAGGCGCATGGCCTGTTCGAACTCCAGGCTCCGCCCGAGGCGGAGTTGGCGGAAGGTGATCTTGAGGGCGAGGGGCGACTTCTGGGCCAAAACCTCGAGCTGGGCGGAGCCGAACCCGTCCGCATCCGCCTCGAGGGCCGCCCACACCTCCTCGAGCCGGTCGCGGGCGAAGCAGCGATCGATGGCCGGGCGCAGGCGGGCGATCTCGGACGGCTCCGGCGGCTCGGCGTAGGCCAGCAGCACTTCCTCCACCGCCTCGGCCAGCTCGCCGGCCGGAACCGCCGCCAGCCGCTCCTCGATCTCCGGCCAGCGCTCGGCCCGGATGCGGTGGGTGGCGATGCCGAGATGAAGGCAATCGGCGGCCCGGATCCGCGCCCCGGTGAGGCCGAGGTACATGCCGCTTGCCCCCGGCAGACGGGGCAGGAAATAGGTGCCGCCCACGTCCGGGAAGAAGCCGATGCCGGTCTCGGGCATGGCGAACAGGGTGCGTTCGGTGACGATGCGATGGCTGCCGTGGATCGAGATCCCGACCCCGCCGCCCATGGTGATGCCGTCCATCACCGCCAGATAGGGCTTGGGAAACCGTTTGATGCGCCAGTTGAGGCGGTACTCGTCGTGGAAGAAGCTCCAGGCCGCGTCCACCCCGAGACGCCGCCTGCGCTCCATGATCTCCCGCACGTCGCCGCCGGCGCAGAACGCCCGCCCCGGGGCGGGGCGTACCACCACCGCGCCCACCTCCGGATCCTCCCGCCACCGCCGCAGCCATCCGGACAGCGTCCGCACCATGGCGTGGTTGAGGGCGTTGAGCGCGTCCTGGCGATCCAGGATCACCACGGCGAGACCGCCGCGGCGTCGAAGCCGAAGATGGTCGCGCACCTGCTCCATCGCGAACCGGTCCAAGCCTAGGCGTTGAGCAGCCGGCGGGCGATGATCACCCGCATGATTTCGTTGGTGCCCTCGAGGATCCGGTGCACCCGCAGATCCCGGAGATACCGTTCGATCTCATACTCGCGGATGTAACCGTAGCCGCCGTGGAGCTGGAGCGCCTCGTCCACCACCCGAAAGCCCACGTCGGTGGCAAGCCGTTTCGCCATGGCACAGAAACAGGTGGCGTCCCGATCGCCGTTGTCGAGCTTGGCTGCCGCGCGCCGCACCAGAAGCCGGGCCGCCTCGAGCTCGGTGGCCATGTCCGCGAGGCGGAACTGCAGGGCCTGGAACTCCGCGATGGGACGTCCGAACTGGCGCCGCTCCCGCACATAGGAAAGCGCCTTGTCGAGACAGGCCTGGGCACCGCCCAGGGAACATGCGGCGATGTTGACGCGGCCGCCGTCCAGCGCCGCCATGGCGATCTTGAACCCTTCGCCCTCCGCCCCCAGCCGATGGCGCACCGGCACCCGGCAGTCCTCGAGGATCACCTGGGCGGTGGGCTGGGAGTGCCAGCCGAGTTTCTTCTCCTGGGCGCCGAAGGAGAGACCTTTGGTGCCCTTCTCCACCACCAGGGCGCTGATGCCCCGCGGGCCCTCCTCGCCGGTGCGGCACATCACCACGTAGATGTCGCTGGCATCGGCCCCGGAGATGAACGCCTTGACGCCGGAGAGCACGTAGTCGTCGCCGTCCCGCCGCGCCCGGGTGCGGAGGCTCGCGGCGTCGGAGCCGGCGCCGGGCTCGGTGAGACAGTAGCTCGCGAACCGGTTCATGGTGACGAGGTCCGGCAGCCAGGCCGCCTTCTGGGCGTCGGTCCCGAAGCGGTCGATCATCCACGCCACCATGTTGTGGATGGAGATGTAGGCGGCGGTGGACGGACAGGCGGCCGCCAGCTCCTCGAAGAGCACGGTACCGGCGAGCCGGGAGAGCGCGCTTCCGCCCCAGCGTTCCTCCACGAACAGCCCGCCGAATCCGAGCGCCGCCGCCTCGCGCAGCACATCCACCGGGAACAGGTTCTCCGCATCCCAGCGCCCCGCCTCGGGGGCCATGCGTTCACGGGCGAAGGCCCGGGCGAGCTCGGCCAGCGCCCGCTCGTCGTCGTTGAGGTCGAACCGCACCGCTTGCTCCATCGGCCTCGCGCCTTCGCTAGTCGCGCTGGACCTCCCGGTCAACGCCGCCCGCGGCGGCGTTCGGCCACGGCGAGCGCCGCGTAGGTGAGCACCGCATCGGCCCCGGCGCGCTTGAAGGCCAAAAGACACTCCTCCATCGCCGCAACGGCGTCCAGCCAGCCCCGCTCCCCGGCCGCCTGGATCATCGCATACTCGCCCGAGACCTGGTAGACGAAGGTGGGAAAGCCGAACTGCTCCTTCACCGCCCGCACCACGTCGAGATAGGGCAGGCCCGGCTTCACCATCACGATGTCCGCCCCCTCCGCGATGTCCAGCGCCACCTCCCGCAGCGCCTCCTCCACATTGGCCGGCGCCATCTGGTAGGTGCTCTTGTCGGCGCCGCCGAGGGCGTCCTTGGATCCCACCGCCTCGCGGAACGGTCCGTAGAAGCTGGAGGCGTATTTGGCCGCATAGGCGAGGATCACCACCTGGTCGAACCCCGCCCGATCCAGCGCCTCCCGCACCGCCGCCACACGGCCGTCCATCATGTCGGAGGGCGCCACCACATCGCAGCCCGCCTCCGCCAGACAGACCGCCTGGCGCTGGAGCACGACCAGGGTCTCGTCGTTGAGCACCACCCCCTCGCGCATGAGGCCGTCGTGACCGTGGGTGGTGTAGGGGTCGAGGGCCACGTCGCCGATCAATCCGAGCTCGGGCAGCTGCCGCTTGAGGGCGCGCATGGCCCGGCAGATGAGGTTGTCGGGATTATACGCCTCCTCCGCTCCCTCGCTCTTGCGCTCCGCCGGCACCAGCGGGAACAGGGCGAGCGCGGGGATGCCCGCCTCCAGGCACCGTTCGGCATAGGGCACGAGCAGATCCACCGTGAGCCGGTCCACGCCCGGCATGGCCGCGACCGGCTCGCGGCGGCCGCGGCCCTCGTGGATGAACACCGGCTGGATGAGATCGTCGACGTCCAGCCGCGTCTCGGCCGCAAGTCTCCGCAACCAGGATGTGCGGCGCAGCCGTCTTAGGCGGGTCTTGGGAAAGGGCGCCTGCGGTGCGAGCGTGCGCGGCAACATGGACCCCCGGCGGCTTGGAAGACCGAGCGCAATCTATCGCGCGCGCCGGGGTCGGGCCAAGCGGCAAAGCGCCGCCTTGGGCGAGCGCTTGCGCGGCGGACGAAAACCGGGAAAGAGGTGCGCGTTCCGGACGGAGGAGGGTGCCGGTGGACGCGGAACTGGCACGGAAGGACGCCGTGCGGCGCTGGTTCGAGGAGCTTAGGGACCGGCTCTGCGCGGCCTTCGAAGAGCTCGAGGACCGCTATGCCGGGGCGGAGCTCGCCCATCTGCCGCCGGGGCGGTTCGAGCGTCGGTCCTGGAAACGCCCGGGCGGCGGCGGCGGGGTGATGGCGCTCATGCGCGGGCGGGTGTTCGAGAAGGTCGGGGTGAACGTCTCCACCGTGCACGGCACGCTTCCGCCCGGCTTCGCCCGGGAGATCCCGGGTGCTGCGGAGGATCCCAGCTTCTGGGCGAGCGGCCTGTCGCTGGTGGCGCACCCGCGCAATCCCTACGCGCCGCCGGCCCACCTCAACACCCGCCACATCCGCACCCGCAAGAGCTGGTTTGGCGGTGCTGCCGACCTCAACCCCATCTATCCCGACCCCGCGGACACCGAACGGTTCCACCGCCGGCTCAAGGAGGCCTGCGACGCCTTCGATCCCGCCTGGTATCCGCGATTCAAACGATGGTGTGACGAGTATTTCTACCTGCCTCACCGCAAGGAGCCGCGCGGAGTGGGCGGCATCTTCTACGACGATCTCGAAGGGGATTTCGACCGCCTCTTCGCCTTCACCCGGGCGGTCGGCGAGGCCTTCCTCGAGGTCTATCCAACACTGGTCGCACGACACATGGACCGGCCCTTCGGCGAGGAGGAGCGGCGCTTCCAGCTCGAGCGCCGCGGGCGTTACGTGGAATTCAACCTCCTCTTCGATCGCGGCACCCGTTTCGGAATCATGACCGGAGGACATCCCGACGCGGTGCTGATGTCGCTGCCGCCGCTCGTGGCCTGGCCGTGAGCGGCTTGACCGGGGCCCTTGTCCTTTGCAGGGTAGGCGCACATGGGTGTCCCGTGCCTGCCCAAGCGGCGGAGGTGGTCATGCAGCGGCGAATCGTTCCCCACATCATCGACGGAAGGCAGGATCTGTGCTGCATCTCGCCGGCGATCACGGTGCGCGAGGCCGCACAGCTGCTTCGCGATCGGCGCATCGGCGCGCTTTTGGTGCTCGAGGGGAAGCGGCTCTGCGGCATCATCACCGAACGCGACATCACCTACAAGCTGGTGGCCGACGGACGCGATCCCGATTCGGTGCGGGTGGGCGAGATCATGACCCGCGATCCCGTCACCGTGCGCCCCGACCAGACCGCCGCCGAGGCGGTGGACATCATGAAGGAGGGCGGGTTCCGCCACGTGCCGGTGGTGGACGGGGAGCGGCTCGTCGGCATCGTCAGCCTGCGCGACCTCTATGAGGCGCTGCGCAAGAGCCTCGAGGAGGACCTTCAGGACGTGGAGAGCTTCATCCAGGGCGAAGCCTACGGGGTGGCGGGGTGAGCGGCGAGCCGCGACGGACCCCGGCCAGCGGCCGGCTCGCTGGCTACGAAGGACCCGGGCCCGCGGCTTGCGGGCGCCGGCCCCTGCATCGTCGCGAGATCCGGCTGTGCGGCTACGAGCGCGACGACGGGCGCTTCGAGGTCGAGGGCTGGCTCGTGGACACCAAGGCCTATGCCTTCGAGAACCGCCATCGCGGGCGCATCGAGCCGGGCGAGCCGCTCCACGCCATGGGGCTGCGTCTGGTGGTGGACGAGGATCTGGTCATCCACGACGCCGAGGCGGTGATGGAGGCGGCGCCCTTCTCCGTCTGCCCGGCCATCACGCCGGCCTTCAAACGGCTCGTCGGGCTGCGCATCGGACCCGGGTTCCGGAGAGAGGTGCGAAACCGGCTCGGCGGCGTGCAGGGGTGCACCCACCTGGTGGAACTGCTTCCAGCCCTCGCCACCACCGCCATCCAGACCATCATGCCGATCCGCGCACGCCGGCGGCGGGCGCGGGGCGAAGGGGAGGAGCGGCCGCCGGCGCTCGACGGCTGCCATGCGCTGCGCCGGGACGGTCCGGTGGTGCGGGAGTACTTCCCCGAATGGTTCACCGGCGAGGCGGACCCGTCCGGGCGGGCCCCTCTCCCGTCTCCTCGGGAGCCAAAAGGCGCAGGCTGAGGGCGTGGATCGGGCCGGCGAGCAGGTCCCGAAGACAATCGTGAACCCGCCGTTCGCGGGCGATCCGGCTCAGGCCCGAGAAGGCCGCGCTCACCATCACCACCCGGAAGTGGCTCTCGCCGCCCTCCCGATAGCCCGCATGGCCTCGGTGGCGTTCCGACTGGTCCTCGATCTCCAGTCTTAGGGGCGCGAAAGCGCCCTCGAGCCGGCGCCGCAGCTCCCGTGCGATGGGTTGCCTGTCCATCCCCACCTCGATAGGCTGGATCGAGCCTGACGCGACATATGGATTCCCGCCGATGCGTTTCGAGGAATACCGGCGCTTGGATGCGGTGGCCCTGGCGCAGCTGGTGCGCAAGCGGGAGGTGACGCCGCGGGAGCTCCTCGAGCTGGCGGTGGCGAGGGCCGAGGCGGTGCAGCCGCGGCTCAACATCATCAGCGTCTGGGACCTGGACCTCGCCGAACGGCTGCTGGAGCGCGCCCGGCCCGAGGCGCCCTTTTGGGGTGTGCCCTTCCTGGTCAAGGACCTGCACGGTCTGATCGAGGGCACCCGCTGCACCAACGGCAGCCGCCTGCTCGCTTCCTTCCAGGCACCCCACACCACGACCTTCCTCGCCCGGGTGCTGGAAGCGGGCTGGATCCCCTTCGCCAAGACCCTCACGCCGGAGTTCGGGCTCAATGTGGTGACGGAACCGGTGTCGCACGGCCCCTGCCGCAATCCCTGGGATCCCGCATACAGTCCCGGCGGATCCTCGGGCGGTGCCGCGGCGGCGGTGGCGGCGGGCGTGGTGCCGCTCGCCCATGCCACCGACGGCGGCGGATCGATCCGCATTCCCGCCTCCCACACCGCCCTGCTCGGGCTCAAACCCTCGCGCGCCCGCACCCCCGCCGGCCCCGTCGTGGCGGAGGGCTGGAGCGGGCTTTCCACCGGCCTCGCGGTGGCGCGCAGCCTGCGCGACCTCGCGGCCTTCCTGGACGCTGTGCACGGACCGGAGACGGGCGCCTTCTACGCCTGTCCCCCGCCCGCCGGCCCGTTTCGGGCGGCGCTCGCCCGAAGCCTGCCGAGACAGCGCATCGCCCTCATGCTGGAGCCGCCCGCGGATGTGCCGGTGGCGGATTCCGTCAGGAATGCGGTGCTCGGCATCGCCCGGCTCCTCGAGCGCATGGGCCATACGGTGGAGCCGGCCGCCCCGGCCCTGGACGGCGAGCGTTTCGCGGAGGCCTTCTTCACCGTGGTCACGGCCAACGCCGCCCGGGACATCGCGCGTTTCGCTTCCATAGTCGGTCGGCCGCTCGGAGAGGAGGTGTTGGAGCGGGCGACGTTGATGATGGTGGAGAAGGGGCGCGCCACCGATGCGGTGACGTTTCTGGAGGCGTTGCACACGGTCCAGGCCAGCGCCCGGGCGATGGGCGAACTGTTCGAGCGTTACCAGCTGTTGCTCAGCCCGGTGTGTGCCGAGCCGCCGCCCGAGATCGGCTGGATCGACCAGAACGGCGCGGACGTGCGCGCCTATCTGGAACGCACCCGGCCCTATGTGGCCTTCACGAGTCTGCACAACGCCTCGGGTTGTCCGTCCCTGAGCTTCCCCGCCGGCCGGGACGAGCGGGGGCTTCCCATCGGCGCCATGCTGACGGCCCCCTTCGGGCAGGAGGAGCGGCTGTTCCAGATCGCCGCCGAGCTCGACCTCGAGCTGGGCTTCGGGGACCGGCAGCCTCCCGATATCGGGTCCTGAGCGCCCGAGCCACCAACCAACAACAGAGCCCGAGCGCTGCGGCATTGGCGCACACCGCTTCGGGTGCCATAAGCGGGAGGGGGATGGAGGCGCACGAGGTGGCGGCTGACCGGGTCATCGTGGCGGCCAAGGAACGCGGTCCCGCCTATGCGGAGCGCCTCGGCCTGGATGCGGCCGAGGCGCGCTGTGTCGCGCGTTCGGCGTTGTTCTCGGGGCTCGAGGCGGAGGCGCTCGAGCTGCTCCTTGAAGAGGCCAGGGTGCGGCCGCTCGTCCGGGGCCAGCTGTTGTTCCTCCAGGGCGATCCGGCCGAGCACGTGTATGTGGTGCTCTCGGGTTGGATCCGGCTCTTCCGGATGGGTGCAGACGGTTCCCAG
Organism: Alphaproteobacteria bacterium; assembly: GCA_026982585.1. GTDB lineage: Bacteria > Pseudomonadota > Alphaproteobacteria > Geminicoccales > Geminicoccaceae > HRBIN39. The sequence goes on from JALSGW010000007.1 coordinate 21,296, forward strand.
CTGACCGTCCACATCCTGGGTCCGGGGGAGAGCTTCGCCGAGGCGGCGGTGTTCCGGATGGGACGGTATCCGGTCAGTGCCGAGGCGGTGGATTGCAGCCGGCTATTGGAGGTACCGGCAGCCGCCCTGCTCGGATGCCTGCGCGAGCGGGTCGATCTGTGCTTCAACATGATGGCCGCCATGGCCGCCCGCCTGCACCGGTTCGTCGAGCAGCTGGAACAGCTCGCCACCCGTTCGGCGATGGAGCGGGTGGCCCTGTTCCTCTGCCGCCTTGCCGGCGAGCGCTCGGGCTCCTGCACCCTGCGCCTGCCTTTGGACAAGACATTGATCGCGGCGCGGCTCGGCATGCAGCCCGAGACTTTTTCCCGAGCGCTTGCCAAGCTGCGCCGGCACGGTGTTGCCACCCGGGGTGCCACCGTGATGATCGAGGATCTGGGGAGGCTTCGCGCCGTCGCGCGGTTTGGGGAGGACTGAACGTGGCCGCACGCAAGGTCATCATCACCTGCGCCGTCACCGGCTCCATCCACACGCCGAGCATGTCGCCGCATCTGCCGGTGACGCCCGAGGAAATCGCCGACGAGGCGGTGGCCGCCGCGGAGGCCGGCGCCGCGATCGTCCATCTGCACGCCCGCGATCCCGAGACCGGCCGGCCGGACCAGAGCCCCGAGGCGTTCGCCCGCTTCCTGCCGGTGATCAAGCAGCGCTCGGAGGTGGTGATCAACATCACCACCGGCGGCGCGCCCCACATGCGGGTGGAGGAGCGGGTGCGCCCGGCGGCGGTGTTCAAGCCGGAGGTGGCCTCTTTGAACATGGGATCGATGAACTTCGGTCTCTTTCCGATGCTGCGGCGCTATCGCACCTTCCGCCACGAGTGGGAGCGGCAGCATCTCGAAGGCTCGCGGGATCTGGTGTTCCGCAACACCTACCGGGACATCGAATACATCCTCAAGACCTGCAAGGACGCCGGCACCCGCTTCGAGTTCGAATGCTATGACATCGGACATCTCTACAATCTCGCCCACTTCCTCGACCGGGGGCTGGTCGAGCCGCCCCTGTTCGTGCAGTCGGTGTTCGGCATCCTGGGCGGCATCGGCCCGCATCCCGAGGACGTGCTGCACATGAAGCGCACCGCGGACCGGCTGTTCGGCGACGCCTACCGCTGGTCGGTGCTGGGCGCGGGCCGGCATCAGATGGCGGTGGCCGCCATCGCCCTCACCCTCGGCGGAAACGTGCGGGTCGGCCTCGAGGACAGCCTCTGGGACGGCCCAGGGCGGCTCGCCAAAAGCAACGCCGATCAGGTGCGGCGGGTGCGTCGGATCATCGAGGCGCTGGGGTTCCAGGTGGCGACGCCGGCGGAGGCGCGCGAGATGCTGGCGCTCAAGGGCGGCGATCGGGTGGCCTTTTGAGGTTCGAGGACACGCCCTCCAAGGCGTCCCCGGCCGGGGCGGGCCGCCACCGGCGGCTCAGCACACCCGAGGCACGGCCCGTGCTCGGCATGGGCCTGATGGTGCTGTCGGTGGGGCTGCTCACGGCGATGGACGGCACCGGCAAGTATCTCGTCCAGGACTATCCGCTCGGCCAGGTGGTCTGGGCGCGCTATGCCTTCAATCTGCTCGCCCTCCTGCCCCTCGCCCTGCTCGGCCGACGCCCGGTCTGGCAAACCCGGGCGGCGGGCTGGCAGTGGATCCGGGCGCTGTGCATGATCCTTGCCACCTGGACCATGTTCCTCTCGCTCAAATGGTTGCCGATGGCGGAGACCTACGCCATCGCCTTCCTCTCCCCGCTGCTCGTGGCGTTGCTCGCGGGTCCGGTGCTGGGCGAGAGGGTCGGCTGGGCGCGCTGGCTCGCCGCCTTTTTCGGTTTCCTGGGGGTGGTGGTGGTGCTGCGGCCGGGAAGCGGCATGTTCGGAGCCGTCGCCCTGGCGCCGCTCGCCATGGCCCTGAGCTTCGCCCTCTATCAGCTCGCGACCCGGGCGCTGGGCGGCCGCGACCATGCCACCACCACCATGTTCTATTCGGCGGCGGTCGGAACCCTGTTCACCACGCCGGTGTTGTGGTGGCAGTGGCGCGAGCCGGATCCGTTCGGCTGGCTGTTGATGCTGGCGATGGGCGTGCTCGGGCTGCTCGCGCAGCTGGCCATGATCCAGGCCTTCGCGCTCGGACCGGCATCCCTGATCTCGCCGTTCCTCTACAGCCAGATCGTCTGGGCGAGTTTGTTCGGCTATCTGGTGTTCGGGGACCTGCCCGATCTCATGACCCTGGTCGGCGCTGCGGTGGTGGTGGCGAGCGGCTTGTGGCTGTGGCGGGTCGAGGCCAAGGGGAAGAGCGGCTGAGCGGCGCTCAGCCCGTGCTGTTGGATCGCTCCGTTTCCCGCTGCTTCGCCATCTGCCAGAGCGATTCGAGCTCCTGGGCGTCCATGGCCGACAGCGTCCTGCCGCGCGCCCGGGCCAGCTCCTCCATGGTCCGAAAGCGTCGCTCGAACCTGCGGTTGGCATCCCGCAGCGCGTCCTCGGCATCGCACGCAAGCCAGCGGGCGAGATTGACGAGGCTGAACAACAGGTCGCCCAACTCCCGCTGCGCGGCCGATCGGTCTTCCTGCGCGATCGCCCGTCTGAGCTCGCCCAGTTCCTCCTCCACCTTGGCCAGCACGCCAGCGGTGTCCGGCCAGTCGAATCCCGCCCGCGCCGCCCGCTCCTGGAGCTTGCGCGCCCGCAAGAGAGCCGGCACCGCCTGCGGCAGGCCGTCGAGAAGGCTCGGCGTGCCCCCCTGCTCTTGGGCCTTGAGCTCCTCCCAATGGCGTCGCTGTTCCCCGGCGTCGGCGATGCGACGATCGCCGAACACATGGGGATGGCGGCGCACCATCTTGTCGCTCACCGCCTCCGCCACCTCCCGGAAGTCGAACCAGCCCCGTTCCTCGGCCATCTGGCTGTGGTAGACCACCTGGAGGAGGAGGTCGCCGAGCTCCTCCTTGAGGGCGGCGGGATCCTCCCGGGCGATGGCGTCCGCCACCTCATAGGCCTCCTCGATGGTGTAGGGGGCGATGCTGTGGAAGTCCTGCTCGAGGTCCCAGGGGCAGCCGCCGTCGGGATCGCGCAGCCGGCGCATGATCGCGAGCAGACGCCCAATAGCGCTCTCGGCCATGGTCTCGCTCCGCTTCACTCGAAGAGCCCCGGCTGCGATTCGGCCTCCGGCCGGCGGGCTTTGCGGGGGTCGATGCGCTGCACCGCGAGACGCCCGTCGGCGAATTCGATCTCGAGCCGGCGCGCCCCATCCAGGGCAGCCAGTCGCGGCACGATCCCTCCGCCCGGCCGGCGCACCAGCGCGTAGCCGCGCTCGAGCACCCGCCGGTGGGAGAGCGCCTCGAGCTGGCGGCCGAGATGGTCGAGCGCCTGCTGCCGCCGTTCCCACAGGCCGCGGAAGGCGGCGCGGAGGCGCAGGGTTTCGCGCCCGAGCTCGCGCTCTGCAAGCCGCAGGCGCTCCCGCAGGGGCGCGGGCGTAAGCCGAAGCGCGATACCCTCAAGACGCGTGCCCTCCCGCTGCAGCCTCTGGGCGGTGAGCTCCACGAGCCGCATCGCCAGGCGCCGCAGCTCGGCCTGCTGTTCGCGCATCCTGCGCTTTGGGCTCTGCAACAGAAGGCGTTCGGCGAGGTCGTCCAGCCGCTGGGCGGCATGGCCCAGGAGCAGATGCGGATCGGGAAGCCCGCGGGCGAGCCCCACGAGCCGTTCGCGGGTGCGATCGAGGAGTCCGAAGACGGCGCGGTCGAGCCGCTCGCCCAGGCTGTGCAGCCCGGCGAGCAGCTCGGCCCGCACCGGCACCGCCATCTCGGCGGCCGCGGTGGGCGTCGGGGCGCGGCGGTCGGCGGCATGGTCGATGAGGGTGACGTCGGTCTCGTGGCCGACCGCCGAGATGAGCGGGATTTCGGAGGCGGCGGCGGCGCGCACCACCACCTCCTCGTTGAAGGGCCAGAGGTCCTCGATGGAACCGCCGCCGCGGGCGACGATCACCACGTCCGGACGGGGCACCGGGCCGCCCTCGGGCAGGGCGGAGAAACCGGCGATGGCCGCCGCGATCTGCTCCGCTGCCCCCTCCCCCTGCACCAGCACCGGCCACAACAGAACCCGCCTCGGAAAGCGTTCGCCGAGGCGATGGAGGATGTCGCGGATCACCGCCCCGCTCGGCGAGGTGACCACCCCGATCACCTCCGGCAGAAACGGCAGCGGTCGCTTGCGGGCGGGATCGAACAGGCCCTCCGCGGCGAGGCGCCTGCGGCGCTCCTCGAGCAGCAGCATGAGGGCGCCGAGCCCGGCCGGCTCCAGCGCCTCGACCACGAGCTGGTACTTGGAGCGCGGCGCGTAGGTGGTGATGCGCCCCACCGCCACCACCTCGAGCCCGTCCTCGAGCGCGATCCGGAGGCCGGCGGCGGTACCCCGCCACAGCACCGCATCCAACACCGCCCCCTCGTCCTTGAGGGCGAAATAGCAATGCCCGGAGTTGGCCCGCCTGAGGCCGGAGATCTCGCCTCTGACCCGCACCCGGCCGAAGGCGTCCTCGACGGTGCGCTTGAGCGCCGCCGCGAGCTCGGAGACGGTGAAATCGAACAGATTGTCCTGGAGATGCGGGATCTCGCTCATGGGCGCCAAGCTAGGGCAGCGGGCGCGCGGGGAAAAGGTGGCGCGGTCCGGCCACGGCGGTTCCGGAACCGGCTTCCTACTGTCTGCCCGCTCTCGCCACGGGCGCCAAAGGGGCGTATAGGAAGGCCGCGTTCATCGGCGCATCAGGGAGGTATCGTCATGAGCAACGCGATTCGGACGACGCTCGCCGCGGCGCTGATCGCCGGGCTCGGCGGCGCGGCCTACGCCCAGTGCGCGCCCGACAACTGGCAGGCCTGCGAGGGCAAGCCCTGGGTGGCGGGCAAGGCGGAGACCCCGATCGGCGAGCGGTGGTGGCCGCATCCGATGTGGGGCGAGGGGGATGAGGCCGGCGCCACCAACTGGTATGCGAAGCCGGAGGTGGTGCTCAGGGCCCTCGCCGAGGCGGACCGGGGCAAGGTCTACCGGCTCGGCCGCGTCTATGAGGCGGGCATGCCGCTGTTCGGCAACCGCAGCTTCTCGCTGCGCATCCCCGGCACGCCCACGGGCGGCCCCTTCGGCGCCAATCGCATCATCTGGCACGACGAGTTCCTGAGCACCGAGATCGGCCAGGTGGGCACCCAGTTCGACGGCCTCGGCCACATCGGCGTCATGGCCGGCGGCGAGGGCGACAAGGACCAGATGTTCTACTACAACGGCTTCACCGAGACCGAGGTGGGCAGCGCCTACGGCCTCCAGCGCCTGGGCACCGAGAAGCTGCTGCCGATCGTCGCCCGCGGCGTGCTCCTGGACATCGCCGGCGCCAAGGGGGTGGAGATGCTCGAGGCCGGCTATGAGATCACCATGGCGGACGTGCGCGCCGCCCTCGAGCGGCAGGGGATGGCCGACTTCCAGTTCCAGCCCGGTGATGCGGTGATCTTCCACACCGGCTGGGGCAAGCTGTGGATGAAGGACAACGACAAGTTCAACTCCGGCGCTCCGGGAATCGGCGTTGAGGTGGCCAACTGGCTGGTCGAGGAGGTACAGGCGGGCGTTGCCGGGGCGGACACCTGGCCGCTCGAGGCGGTGCCCAATCCGGATCCCAACTGCGCCTTCTGCGTCCACCAGATCCTCATCACCCGGGCCGGCATCCCCATCCAGGAGAACATGTATCTGGACGAGCTGGTGAACGACGAGGTGTGGGTGTTCACCTACGTCTATTCGCCGGTGCCGATCAAAGGGGCGACCGGCTCGATCGGCGCGCCGATCGCCATCGACTGAGGGATGGCGCGAAGGTGAAGGCGCGGGGCGGCCCGCACGGGTCGCCCCGGCCCTTTATCCGCACCCCGCATCGCCCTAGCTTGGCTGGCCATGACCGGCCCGCGATCCAAGCGCCTGATCATCGTCGATGCGCCCGGCTACGTTTACCGGGCCTTCTTCGCGCTGCCGGCGATGACGCGGCCGGACGGCACCCCCATCCAGGCCGTCTACGGCTTCGTCAACATGATGCTCAAACTCCTCGAACGGCATCCCGAGGACGACGTGGTGGTCGTCTTCGACGCCAAGGGCCCCACCTTCCGCGAGGAGGTGTACGAACAGTACAAGGCCCAGAGGGAACCGCCGCCCGAGGAGATGCGGGTGCAGTTCCCGATCCTCAGGGAGGCGGTCTCTGCCTTCGACCTGCCGGTGCTGGAGGTGCCCGGGGTGGAGGCCGACGACGTCATCGCCACCCTGGTGCGGCGCGCCCGCGAGGCCGGCCGCGAGGTGACGGTGGTGAGCGCGGACAAGGATCTCATGCAACTGGTCGCGCCCGGGGTGCAGCTCTGGCATCCGCTGCGCGACGAGGCCATCGACGCCGAGGCGGTGCGGGCACGCTTCGGGGTCGGCCCGGAGAAGCTGCGCGACGTGCTGGCGCTCGCCGGCGATCCCAGCGACAACGTTCCGGGCGTGCCGGGAATCGGCATCAAGACGGCGGCCAAGCTGATCGAGGAGTTCGGTTCGCTGGAGGCGCTGCTCGCCCAGCTGGATCGCATCAAGCAGCCCAAGCGGCGCAAGGCGCTCGAGGAGCACGCCGATAAGGCGCGCCTCTCCTACGAGCTGGTCGGTCTCAAGGACCAGGTGCCCCTTCCCCTGACACTGGACGATCTGCAACGCCGTCCCCCCGACCCCAAGAAGCTGCTCGCCTTCTTCCGGGAGAACGGCTTTCGCTCCCTCATCGCGCGGCTCGAGCAGGTGGCGGAGGAAGCCGGCCGGAGCCAGGCGCAAGGCGGGAGCGACCGCGCTTCCTACACCACCGTCGACAGCGAGGAGGAGCTTCGAGCCCTGCTCGCCGAGGCGCTCGAGGAGGGGCGGCTTGCCATCGATCTCGAGACCGACGGCCTCTCGGTGGCCAGCGCCCGGATCGTCGGCATCGCGCTGAGCGTGCGGCCGGGGCGCGCCTGCTACGTGCCCGTCAACCATCGGGATCACGAGGGCGCGCGGGTCGCGGGACAGCTTCCGCTCGGGCGGGTGCTGGAGCTGCTTGGGCCGCTTTTGGCCGATCCCTCGGTGCGCAAGATCGGGCACAACCTCAAATTCGATCTCGCCATCCTCAGCCGCTACGGCGTCGAGGTCGCGCCCATCGACGACAGCATGTTGCTCTCCTATGCCCTCAACGGCGCCCGCCACGGGCACGGGCTGGACGAGCTGGCCAAGCGCTATCTCGGCGTCGACACCCTGAGCTACGGGGAGGTGGCCGGACGCGGGCCGAAGCAGGTCACCTTCGATCGGGTGCCGATCGCGCGTGCCACCGCCTATGGGGCCGAGGACGCCGACATCAGCCTGCGGCTCTGGCAGGTGTTGCGGCGTCAGCTGGTGGAAGAGCGCATGGCGACGGTCTACGAGACCCTGGACCGGCGGCTCGTGCCCATTGTGGCGGACATGGAGCGCATCGGCATCCGGGTGGACCGGGAGCGGCTGGGCCGGCTCGCCTCGGAGTTCACCCAGCGCCTGGCCGAGCTCGAGGAGGAGGCCTACCGGCTCGCCGGGCGTCGCTTCAATCTCGGCTCCCCCAAACAGCTCGCAGAAGTGTTGTTCGGCGAGCTGGGGCTCGAGGGCGGCGGGCGCCGCACCGCCACCGGCGCGCTGTCCACCAGCGCCGAGGTGCTGGAGGAGCTCGCCGCCCAGGGACACGAGCTGCCGCGGGTGGTGCTGCGGTGGCGGCAGCTGCAGAAACTGCTGCGCACCTATTGCGATTCCCTCATCCAGCAGGCGGACGCCCAGGACCAGCGGGTGCACACCTCCTTCAACCTCGCCGCCACCGCCACCGGGCGTTTGAGTTCCAGCGACCCCAACCTCCAGAACATCCCGGTGCGCAGCGAGGAGGGCCGCAAGATCCGCGCCGCCTTCGTCGCCGAGGAGGGGTGGCGGCTTTTGTCCGCGGATTATTCCCAGATCGAGCTGCGGGTGATCGCCCATCTGGCCGACGTGCCGGCCCTCAAGGAGGCGCTCTTGGCGGGGGTGGATGTGCATGCGGCGGCGGCGGCGCGGATGTTCGACCTGCCGCTCGAGGTGGTGGACGCCGACCACCGCCGGGCGGCCAAGGTGATCAACTACGGCATCATCTACGGTATCGGCGCCTTCGGCCTCGCCCAGCGGCTCGGCGTGCCCCAGGACAAGGCGCGCGCTTACATCGACGCCTATTTCGCCCGCTATCCGGAAGTGAAGGCCTATATGGAGCGGACGGTGGAGGAGGCGCGCAAGCAGGGCTATGTGCGCACCCTCTTCGGGCGCCGCTGCTATGTGGCCGACATCCATCACCGGGTGCCCTCGCGCCGCCACGCCGCCGAACGGCAGGCGATCAACGCCCCGGTGCAGGGTACCGCCGCCGACATCATGAAACGCGCCATGATCCGGCTTTCCCATCACCTGCGCGAACGGCGCCTTCGGGCCAGGCTGCTCCTCCAGGTCCACGACGAGCTGGTGCTGGAAGTGCCCGAGGAGGAGGTGGCCGAGGTGCGGGAGCTGGTGCGGGCGACCATGGCGGGGGCCGCGGCCTTGTCGGTGCCCCTGGAAGTGGAGGTGGGCGTGGGCCACAATTGGGACGAGGCGCACTGAGCGCGGGAGGGACCGACGTGGCGCTCGGCAGATGGTTCAAACGCCTCTTGGGGGGCTCGCCGGAGCCCGCCGAGGGCAGGCCCGTGCCCTATGGGGACTATACCATCACCCCGACCCCGATGCGCCAGGGCGGGCAGTTCCTCACCGCCGGCGTGATCCGCAAACAGACCCCCGAAGGGGTCAAGGAGCACCGCTTCATCCGCGCCGATACCCATGCGAGCGAGGAGGCGGCGCGGGACTTCGCCGTCCACAAGGCGAAGCAGATCATCGACCAGCTCGGCGACCGCATCTTCGAGGAACGCTGAGCAGAGCGCGGTTCGCCGTGCCGCCGGCGCTCAAGGCCGCCAGACGGGGCGGATGAACCGAGCCGCCTCCACCGCCTCGGGATCGGCGTCGAGCTCCATGGCGAAACGGCGGCCGGCATACACGGCATGGGCGATGGTGGCCGGGTTTTGAGCGTCGCCGATCACCGTCACCGCCCGAATGCCGGCCCGCTCGAGCCGTTCCCGATCGCGGCAAAGCTCCGCGAACAGCTCGCTTCGCGGAAGCCGTGCGGTGACGAGCACAAGACCGCCCACCTCCCAGCGCTGTTCGCGGCCGGTATAGACACAGGCGACCACCGCTTCGCGGTCCTCCACGGCGAGAAGCGCTTTGGCGAGCTCGAGACGCACGCCGAGCTCCAAAAGGCGCTTTTGGATGCGGTGCTGCTCCATGGTGTTGCGGGTCCAGCTCGCCACCTCGGCAGCCGGGATGACCAGGATCACCTCCCGTCCCTCGCCGCAAAGCAGCTCCGCCAGGACCGAGCCCATGTAGCCGTGGTCGTCGTCGTAGAGGAGGACGGGATCGCCCTCGGGCCTGAGGCCGTCCATGAGATCGTCCGGGGTGAGCCGGGCGAGCTTGGTTTCGAAGAGCAACGGGAGGGTGTGGTGACGGCCGACGCCGTCGTCGCGCCAACGCGCACCTGTGGCCAGCACCACCTGCTCGGCGCCGAAGGCGAGCACGTCCTCCGCGCTCATGACGCTCGCGGGATAGAGTTCCACCTGGGGCAGCGTTTGCAGCTCCTGGAGCCGGCAGTCGCGCACCCGAAGCCAGCTCGCGAGGCCGGGCAGGCGCGCTTCCCGCAGCACCCGGCCGCCCACCTCCGGCGCCGCCTCGGCGAGGGTCACCTCATAGCCCCGCTTGCCCAGGGCGAGTGCGCATTCGAGCCCTGCCGGACCGCCGCCGACCACCAGCACGCGGTCGCGGCTCTGCCGGGGCGGCAGCCGCTCGGGATGCCAGCCGCGCCGCCCCTCCTCGCCCATGGTGGGATTCTGGGTGCAGCGGATGGGCGCCATGGTCCAGTCGCCCACCACGCAGATGTTGCAGCCGATGCACTCGCGCAGGGTCTCGATACGTCCCTCCTCGATCTTGCGCGGCAGGAAGGGGTCGGCGATGGAGGGGCGGGCGGCGCCGACCAAATCCACGATCCCCTCGCGCACGATGCGGGCCATGGCGTCCGGGGACGTGTAGCGGCCGACCCCCACCACCGGCTTGTCGGTGAGCGCCTTGAGCCGGCGCAGATAGGACTCCTGGTACCCTTCCGGGGCGAACCGGCTCGAGACGGAATCCGATTCCCAGCCGGCCAGGCAGAAGTCCCAGAGATCGGGCAGATCCGCCAGCATCGCCACCACCTCGGCGACCTCATCGAGGGTGAGGCTGCCGCCGCCGCAATGTTGCGCGGCACTCAGGCGCACAGCGACCGCCGCCCGGCCCTCGGCGAGCTCGAGGGTCTCCTCCAGCACTTCGCGCAACAGGCGCGCGCGGTTGGCGAGGGGGCCGCCGTATTCGTCCGTCCGATGGTTGGTGCGCGCGGAGAGGAACTGTTCGATCAGGCTGAGCCCGTGGCCCGCATAGACGTAGACGATGTCGAAGCCGACCTCGAGGGCGAGCGCCACCGCCCGCCGGTGCCAGGCGCGAAACGCGCGGATGTCCTCCCTGTCCATGGCCTTGGCGTGCACCGGATCGAGACCGGCGAGCACCGGCAGGCAGGAGGGGGCGAGCGGGATGTCGCGGCTGTAGCGGTTTGCGGCGTTCAGCCCGTTGTGGCAGAGCTCGATGGCGGCGAGCGCGCCGTGGGCGTGGACCGCCTCGACGATGAGGCGGAGGGCGGCGAGATCGCGCCGGTCCCAAAGCCGCAGCTCGATGTAGGGGGTGATGTCGGAAGTGGGGTGGATCTCGCACTCCTCGGTGCTCACCACCGCCCAGCCGCCCTCCGCCTTGATGCCGCGCATGGCGGCGAGCGCTTGGGGATCGCGCCAGCCCATGCCGTTGCAGTGCGGCACCTGATAGAAGCGGTTTTTGGCGGTGAGCGGTCCGATTCGCACCGGCTCGAAGAGGATATCGAAGCGGGGATCGCGCGCCATCTCTCCTTCCGGGCTCTCGATCCGATCTTTCGCCCATGCGGCGCAGGCCATGCGCACAGCACCAGGGGCGGCTCGTCCGGATGCACCCGCCGCTGCCGCGGCCCTTGATTTCCCCAAGCCGCCTGCCTACACCGCGGTGCGGATGTCCCCATCGTCTAGTGGTCAGGACACCAGCCTTTCAAGCTGGAAACGCGGGTTCGATTCCCGCTGGGGACACCAGCTCCCGCAGGCTCACCACAGGCGTCCCTGAGATTCCTCGGACACCGGGGGCTGCTCCTCTTCAATCGGTGTGAGCAGGGAGGGATCGTCCTGCCGCGGATCGTTCACCCGCCGGCTCACGGGAACCGCATGCAGGTGCACCGTTTCCGCCTCCTCGAGCAGGTGCTGGAGCAGCGCATCGTCCACCGGCTCGGGATCCAGCCAGCGCTTCCAGGCCTTCTCCGGCAGGATGAGCGGCATGCGGTGGTGGATGGGCTGCAGCGCTTCGCTGGCCGGGCGGGTGAGGATGGCCACGGTCGCTTCCTCCTCGCCGGCCGGGGTTGCGAACAGGGCGGCCAGGGCCAGGAGCTCGCCCCCCGCTGCGGCGATGAAGAAGGGACGCGACGGCCCCCGGGGCGGCTTCTGCCATTCGTAGAAACCGGACACCGGCACCAGGGCGCGGCGGCGCCGGAAGGCATCGCGGAACATGGGGCGCTCGGAGACCGTCTCGATGCGGGCGTTGATCTGGGGGCGCATGTCCCGGGCCGCGCGCGCCCAGGACGGGCGGAACCCCCAATGCATCCAGACCGCCCGGCGTTCGCCGCCGCGCGCATGCACCACGACGATGCGGCTTTGGGGGGCGATGTTCCAGCGCGGCGTCCAGCCCGAGGGCGGCGGGCAGCCGAAACGGGCCGAGAAGGCCTGGGGCGTGGTCGCCAGGGCGAAGCGGCCGCACATCCGACTCAGACCTCCAGCACGGTGCGCGCCTCCGCCACCACCTCCGAGAGCGGTCTCGCCGCATCGATCCGACGCCAGGCGAGCCCCGCGGTATCAAGCTGGCCGATCTGCTGGCGCACCACTTGGGCGTCCGCGTCCGACACGTCCCGACCACGGCCTTCCACCCGCTCGACCAGCACCTCGAGCGGCGCCTCCAGCCAGAGGCCGTCGAAGGGCACCCGGAGCTCCCGCGCCACCTCCTCGATGCGTCGGCGCTGTTCGCCCTTGCCGTAGACCGCATCGCAGATCACGCTCCAGCCGGCCTCGAGCAGGGTGGCGGCGCGGTTCGCGATGATCTCGAACACTTCCGCCGACACCTCGGCCCGGTAGGCGTGTTCGGGCAGGGGTTCGTGCGGCGCGCGGCCGAACAGCCGCTTGCGGATGACGTCGCTGCGCAACAGCATGGCCCCGGGCAGCGGGCCGAGCACAGGCGCCAGGGCGAAGGCCAGGGACGATTTGCCCGAGCCGGAGGCGCCCCCGATCGCCACCAGCCGCGGCGGCGCCTGCTCGAGCGCCAGCTGGGCCAGCTCGAGGTAGCCGCGCGCCCGTGCGAGGTGAGCCGTGCGGTCTTCGGCTCGGCTCTGCAGCCGGGCGGTGAAACCCTCCACCTTGGCCCGCACCTGGGCCCTGAGCGCCAGGAACAGGGGCAGGCTCTGCAGCCCGGCGTCCTCCACCATGTCGTCGTTCCACGCCTGGAGCAGGCGATGGGCGTGTTGCGGCAGGCCGCGCTCCCACAGATCCATGATCAGGAAGGCGAGGTCGTAGAGGACGTCGATACAGGCCAGATCCTCGTCGAACTCGAGGCAGTCGAACAACACCGGCCGGCCGTCCACGAGCGCGATGTTCTCGAGGTGGAGGTCGCCGTGGCAATGGCGCACCCGGCCCGCCCCCCGCCGCACGTCCAGCAGATCCCGCAGCGCCTCGAAGCGGCGTTCGGTGGCGGCCAGTACCCGCTCGATCGCCTCCCCGGCCGCCAGGTCGGTGGCGAGTTCGCGCAGGTCGGACGCATTGCCGGCGATCACCTTGCGGATGGCGAAGGCACCGCCCTTGTCCGGGCGCACCACGGCCGCGCGGTGGAAACGGACGATGTCCCGTGCGAGAATCTCCACCAGCTCGAGCGACAGCCGTCCGGCGCTCGCGAGACGGTCGAGCCGGTGCTCGGAAGGAAAACGCCTCATCTCGAGCAGCCATTCCACGGGCTCACCCTCGCCGCCGAGCCCGAGCCGGCCGTCGGGCCGGCGCACCACCGGCACCAGGCCCAGATAGAGGTCCGGGGCGGTGCGGCGGTTGAGCGCGAGCTCGCGCTCCAGCACCCGACGGCGGTTTTCGAGGGTGGAGAAGTCGAGGAAGCTGTAGCGCACGGCCCGCTTCATCTTGTAGGCGCGATCGCCCACCAGCAGCACCACCGCTGCATGGGTGTCGATGCGTTCCACCGGGTCGGAGAACGCCTCGCGTTCGAGGAAAGCCAGGACCTGTGACTGCTCTTCC
>JALSGW010000008.1 GCA_026982585.1 Alphaproteobacteria bacterium
GCGCCGCTTGGCAACCTCCTTGGGCGGCCCGGACCGTCCCGAGCCCGGCGCGAACGACCGCTTGCCGCGCACAAGTCCGCGCTTAGGCCTTGCCTTTCCCGGGCCCGCTTGGGCAAATGCTCCACGGTCAGGGTGCGGAGCAGGCCATGGCGGTAAGCGCGCGATGGCGACGCTGGTGGGAAGCGTGGGGCATCTACCGCGATCCTCGGGTGATCGCCATCCTCGCCCTCGGCTTCTCGAGCGGTCTTCCGATCATGCTGGTGGCGAGCACGCTCTCCACCTGGCTCGCCGAGGCCCGGGTGTCCAAGGCCTCGATCGGGCTGTTCGCCTATGTGTTCGCACCCTACACCTTCAAATTCGCCTGGGCGCCGCTCATGGACCGCCTGCCGCTGCCGCTCCTGACCCGTTGGCTCGGCCGCAGGCGCGGCTGGATGCTGCTCACCCAGATCGGCCTGCTCGCCTCCATCTTCGCCCTCGGGCAGACCGATCCCGCCACCGGGCTCTATTGGACGGCGGTGTTCGCCCTGCTCACCGCCTTCTTCTCGGCCAGCCAGGACATCGTCATCGACGCCTACCGCATCGAGATCCTGCCCAAGGAGGAGCTCGGCGCCGGGGCCGGGGTGGTGGTGCTCGGCTACCGCATCGCCATGTGGGTGGCCACCGCGGGAGCGCTGCTGATCGCCGAGTTCGCCGGCTGGTCCGCCGCCTACACCACCATGGCGCTGCTCGTGAGCGTCGGCATGATCACGGTCTTGCTCGTGCGGGAGCCCGAGGGATCGAGCGCCGAGCTGCTTCCCCCGGACATGCGGGACGACCGGCTCGGCGCCGCGTTCGGCGGCGGTGCGGTGCGCAGGGATGCGCCGCTCGGAACGCCGCTGTTGCTTGCCGTGTGCTATCTCTTGGCGGTGGAGCCGCTGTCCTTGCTCGCGGCTTTGGTGCTGGGCTGGCACGGGCCCTGGGGCGGCCTGCAGAGCGCCTGGGTGCTGCTCAATCTCGCGCTCGTGGGCTTCGGACTGCACGTGGGCCTCGCCATCCTCAGGCGCAGCGCCGGGGCCATGCGGCTGCTCAAGACCTATGCGCTTGCGGCACTGGCCCTGGCGGTGGCGGAGGTGTTGATCTATCTCTTCGCCGCCTCGCCGGTCTACATGGGCGAACTCTACGCCTGGCTCGCCATGGCCGCGCTGTGGTGGGTGGCCGATGGCGCGGTGGCGGTGGTCGGCGGCGCTCCCCTCGCCCTCGAGGCCTTCACGAGCCCCATCTGGCTGCTGATCGCCGGTTTCTGGTTGCGGCTGTTCGCCCTCGTCTACCTGTACGGGCTGCCGTATTTCAGCCGCAGCGCCATCGCGGTGTTCGGCTGGACGCCGCTCGCGCAGGAATCGCGCCTTCACCTCTGGATGCGGCGGGCGGTGGTGGAGCCCTTCTACGACTTCTTCGCCCGCAACGGCGTGCTGGCCGCCGTGCTGGTGCTCGCCCTCATCTCGGTGTTCAAGGCGAGCGACGTGCTGCTCACCCTGATGGCCAACCCCTTCTACATCGAAATGGGCTTCACCAAGGCCCAGATCGCCTGGACCTCGAAGACCTTCGGCCTCTGGATGACGCTGCTCGGGGGACTGGTGGGCGGCGTCGTGGTCTACCGTTCTGGGCTCATGCGCGCGCTGGCACTCGCCGCGGTGTTGATGGCACTCTCCAATCTCGCCTTCCTTTTGCTGTCCTCGGCCAGGAGCCTCGGACCCGAAGCCCTGGGCCTTGCCGAAGGCGGGTTCGAGACCGTCATGCTGGCGCTGTTCCACCTGGTGATCCTGATCGAAAACCTCTCGGGCGGGCTCGGCACCGCGGTGTTCGTCGCCTATCTGTCGGCGCTGTGCAACATCCACTACACCGCGGTCCAGTACGCGCTGCTCACCAGCTTCATGCAGCTCTTCGGAAAGTTCGTGATCGTGCCCTCCTCGGGCTTTTTCGTCGATGCGGTGGGCTGGACGTGGTTTTTCGTCGCCTCCACCCTCTTCGCGCTTCCCGCACTGGTGTTGATCTGGCTGCTCACCCGGCTCGGTTACGCCGTCGAAGCGCCGGCGCGAACGGCACCGGCTGCGGCCGCATGACGAGAAGTGATGCGCGAAGCGATGCGCGCGCACGCCGCTGCCCGCACGGGCGGTGCGGCAAAGAGGTGCTCAACGCACCGAAAAGGAGCCGGATCGGTGCCGACGCGGGCGGAGGGGTGTGCGCGCTCAGTCGTCCTTGGTCCCGGCCACGAGCTGCTTTTCGGCCAGCCAGGGCATCATCGCCCGCAGCCGCTCGCCCACCTTCTCGAGCTCGTGGGCGGCTTCGAGGCGCCTTAGGGTCTTGAAACGGGTCTGGCCGGCCTTGTTCTCCAGCACCCACTCGCGGGCGAAGCTTCCGTCCTGGATTTCCTTGAGGATACGCCGCATCTCGGCCCGCGCCGCCTCGCCGATCACCCGCGGTCCGCGGGTATAGTCGCCGTATTCGGCGGTGTTGCTGATGGAATAGCGCATGTTGGCGAGGCCGCCCTCGTAGATGAGGTCGACGATCAGCTTCACCTCGTGCACGCATTCGAAATAGGCCATCTCCGGCGGATAGCCGGCCTCCACCAACGTCTCGTAGCCGGCCTTGATGAGGGCGCAGAGCCCGCCGCACAGCACCACCTGTTCGCCGAACAGGTCGGTCTCCACCTCGTCGCGGAAGGTGGTCTCGATGATGCCGGCGCGTCCGCCGCCGATCGCGGCGGCATAAGAGAGCGCGAGTTCGTGGGCGCTGCCGGTGGAATCCTGATGGACCGCGAGCAGGCAGGGCACACCGGCGCCGCGCAGATATTCCGAGCGGACCAGATGACCCGGGCCCTTGGGTGCCACCATCATCACGTCGAGATCCGGCCTGGGCTCGATGAGACGGTAGTGGATGTTGAAGCCGTGGGCGAACATGAGAGCCGCCTGCTGCTTGAGATGCGGCGCCAGGGCCTCGCGGTAGAGATCCGCCTGCAGCTCGTCGGGGATCAGCACCATCACCACATCCGCCCAGGCCGCGGCCTCGGCCGGGGCCATCACGGTAAACCCGGCCCGGCTGGCCCGCTCCCGGGAGCGGGAGCCCTCCTTGAGCGCCACCACCACCTCCGCCACGCCCGAATCCCGGAGGTTGTGGGCGTGGCCGAAGCCCTGGCTGCCGTAGCCGACCACCGCCACCTTCTTGCCCTTGATGAGGCCGAGATCGGCGTCGCTATCGTAGTAGACCCGCATGCCTCCGCTCCCCCTTGATGGCGCTGCTCAGCCGTCCTCGCCCGTCTCTCGGGCGCCGAGGATGCTGTGCCCGCGGCCGATGGCCACCACCCCGGCGCGGCTCACCTCCACCGGCTCCACGAGATCGATGAAGGCGTCGATTTCCTCGGAACTTCCGGTCACTTCGAACACCAGCCCGCCGGGCGTGCTGTCCACCAGCCGCGCATGCATGAAATCCGCGATCCGAAGCGCCTGCACGAGTCGCTCGCGATCGCCCAGCACCTTCACCAGGGCGAGTTCCCGGGCCACATGGGGTCCCTCGACGGTGAGGTCCTGGACCTCGTGCACCGGGACCAGCTTGGCGAGCAGCGCCTTGATCTGCTCGATCACGAAGGTGGTGCCGGAGGTGACGATGTTGATGCGCGAGAGCTTGTGCCTGGGATCCACCTCGGCCACGGTGAGGCTGTCGATGTTGTAGCCGCGCCCCGAAAAGAGACCGATCACCCGGGCGAGCACGCCCGGTTCGTTGTCCACCAGCACACAGATGGTGTGGCGGCGCTCCTCCTCCTGTGCCTTCATCCGTCCGGACCCCGATGATGCCGACGGCGTTGTGGCTCAGACCAACACCATCCCCTCTTCCGAGATCCCTTCCTGGACGCCGTCGTCCTCGGGGCTGAGCTTGATCTCGTTGTGGGCGGCACCGCCCGGGATCATGGGATAGACGTTCTCCACCGGATCCACCTGGATGTCCGCCACCACGAGCCCGTCGGTCTCCAGCATGGCGGCGATGACCTCGTCGAGTTCGCTCGCCTTGGTCGCCCGCAGGCCGGTGGCGCCGAAGGCCTCGGCCAGCTTCACGAAGTCGGGCAGGCTGTCCATGTAGCTCTCGGCCCTGCGGCTGCCGTGGAAGAAGTCCTGCCACTGGCGCACCATGCCCATCCAGCGGTTGTTGATCATGAACACCTTGACCGGCAGCCGGTACTGCATGGCGGTGGACATCTCCTGCATGTTCATGATCCAGGAGGCGTCCCCGGAGATGTTGATCACCAGCTTGTCGGGATGGGCGATCTGGGCCCCGATGGCGGCGGGGAAGCCGTAGCCCATGGTGCCGAGCCCGCCCGAGGTGAGCCAGCGCAGCGGCTTGTGGATGGGAAAGTGCTGGGCCGCCCACATCTGGTGCTGGCCGACGTCGGTGGTGATAATGGGATCCTTGTCCTTGACGAAGGCGTAGAGCCGGCGGATGGCGTGCTGCGGCTTGATGCCTTCGCCTTCCTGGCGAAAGCGCAGGCTGTCCACCGCCCGCCAGCGGTCGATCTGGGCCCACCAGCCCGCCACCGCCTGCCGCCGGGATCCCAGACCGCGGCGCCGCCAGGCCTGGAGCAGCGCTTCCAGACTCCGCTCGGCGTCGCCCACCACCGCCACCTCCACCGGCACGTTCTTGTTGATGGAGCTCGGGTCGATGTCGATGTGGATCTTGCGGCTGCCGGGCGAAAAGCCGTCCAGCCGGCCCGTCACCCGGTCGTCGAAGCGCGCCCCGACCGCGATCATGAGATCGCAGGCGTACATGGCCATGTTGGCCTCATAGGTGCCGTGCATGCCCACCATGCCGAGGAACTGGGGATCCTCGGCCGGAAAGGCGCCGAGCCCCATGAGGGTGAGGGTGATGGGATAGCCGGTCTCCCGCACCAGTTCGGTGAGCAGTTCGCAGGCGCGTGGACCGGAATTGATCACCCCCCCGCCCGCGTAGAAGATCGGCCGCTCCGCCCGGCTCAAAAGCTCCACCGCCTCTTCGATGCGTCGGGGATCGGGATCGCGCCGCACCGCATAGCGCCGCCTGACCGCATGGCGCGGACAATAGGGGGCCGGCCCCATGAGGATGTTCTTGGGCAGATCCACCACCACCGGGCCGGGACGGCCACAGCGCGCCACCTCGAACGCCTCGTGCAGCACCCGGGCGAGATCCTCCGGTCGCTTCACCAGATAGTTGTGTTTGGTGCAGGGGCGGGTGATGCCCACCGTGTCCGCCTCCTGGAAGGCGTCGTTGCCGATCATGTGGGTCGGCACCTGGCCGGTGAGACAGACCACCGGCACGCTGTCCATGAGAGCATCGGTGAGCCCGGTGACGGTGTTGGTGGCGCCGGGCCCCGAGGTCACCAGCACCACCCCGACCTTGCCGGTGGAACGGGCATACCCCTCCGCGGCGTGGACAGCACCCTGCTCGTGCCGCACCAGCACGTGACGCACCGCGTCCTGTTTGAACAACTCGTCGTAAAGCGGCAGCACGGCACCGCCCGGATAGCCGAATACCACCTCGACACCCTGCTCGCGCAGCACCTCGATCACCACCTGGGCGCCGTTTCGGGTGTTGGTCTCGGCCGAGGGGGCGGATGACGCTTGCGCGTTCATGACGATCACTCCGCAGATCGATGAGGACGGTGCCGTTTTGGGCCACAGCTGTCCGGACGAGACGCGGGCCAGCCTGCGGGAGCGCAAAGCTAGCGGTGCCGGCGGGCGCGGTCAATGTTCTCGGGAGCCTGGCATGGCCGCGGGCCGCGTTAACGAATCCTTCACCCCTCCCCGCTAGGGTGGAGCCCAAGCGGAGCACTTGGGAGGAGCGTCATGGCCAAGAGCCTGCCCCTTTCCGCACCGGCCGCGGAAGGTGGAGCCGGCGGCGGGGAAGAGAGCGAGCGGCTGCCGCTTGGGGTCGCGGCGCTGGGCATGTTCACCGCCTCGGCGCTGTTGTGGGCGTTGATTCTGGGCGGCATCGGCTGGGCGCTGCGCCTCTGGTGAGGGGATCCGTGCCGGCCCGCTGCCCTGCAGCACGCGCCAAAGCGTCCTGTGGCGCGAGGAGTGGCGGGTTTGGTGAGATTGGTGTCGGCCTGCCGCCTTCAGCGCCGAAGGCCCAACGGCACAGGCGCACCGACCCGCGCGCCGTGACGCGCGGGGGCGCTCCTGCGACTGTCTAGCGCTCCCTGAGCGTTGACAGATCGGGCGCGCTTTCGCCGTGGCGGGCGGGCGCGCTGCGGGCGGCTGCCTCGCGCCCTGAACGTTGTGGATACGCAGACGCAACGAGCGCCGCGCGCGGCACGAGGGGTGTCCCCGGGATGCGGCATCCCGCCCCGCGTTATCGGGTTCGGATCCGAGGACCGGTGCGGCGTGCCGCAAGGAGATTCGGGGTTTCGCAACGATTCCGCAACGAGGTGCGGTGTTCCGCAACAGAAAGCCGCGGCCGGCTCCGCCGCCGGTGCGCGCCGGGATACAGGAGCTGGGCCGTTGCTTGCGGGTTCGGTTGCCGGCACCGGGCGGCTTCGCGCCACAGGCGCGCCGGAAGCCCGCTGCGACTTCCCTCGAGGGCCGGCTTTCCTCTGGCGTTCCAAAGCGACCCCAAAGCCGCAGGAGCGGCGGCGGAGCTCCCAGCGCGGCTGAGGATCCGGAGCCATGCCGAACACGGGACATCGACAAACGCTCCTGACAGCCTCAAGCCGGAAGTTGCGGATTCGCGCAAAGCAGCGACCGGCATAGCCCAGAGCCGGCGACATCGCAGACGGACCCGGCTCCGCAAGCCGCGGCCGGCGGCGTCGAAACGTTGCGGGCACCGGGCAACCTTCCGGATCAGACCCGCCGGCCATGGCCGCCGCATTCCACGTGTCCGGGACGCCAGATCAGCGAAGGCCGTGGGTTGCCGCATGGCGGCCGGAAACTTGCGCGCTGGGATCGGGAGGCGGAGCGACCGGCGGGGCTCGCAGGCGGCGGCCAGCTGCAAGCGCCC
>JALSGW010000009.1 GCA_026982585.1 Alphaproteobacteria bacterium
CGAGGATCTCGCCCGGCTGCTCGGGCGGCGGGCGGCCGCTTGTGTGGGTCGGGTGGTCATGAGCCGCTGGCATCAGGATCGCTGGGTGCTCGGCGCCTACAGTTACGCGCGGCCGGGCTGCGCCGCTATGCGGGAGGTGCTGGGCGAGCCGCTGTTCGGGCGCGTGTACGTGGCCGGCGAGGCCAATGCCCCTTGGGGCTGGCAGGGGACGGCGGGCGGCGCCTATCTTGCGGGTCGCCGCGCCGCCCAGGCGATCCATCATCGGCTCACGGGCTGGCGGGGCGGTCTGTAAGCGAGCCTGCGCGGGAGGTGCCGGTGGGGCCGATCCTCGAACTGCGCGGCCTGGAGAAGCTGTTCGTCCGGGAGCTGGCGCTGTCGGAACGCATCGCCAACCTGTTCGGCGCCGGGTACCGGCGCACCGTGGTGCGGGCGGTGGATGGTGTGGATCTCGCCGTCCGGCATGGCGAGGTGTTGGGGCTGGTCGGCGAATCCGGCTGCGGCAAGTCGACATTGGGGCGGATCGCCGCCGGCATCCTCCAGCCCAGCCGCGGCGAGGTGCGCGTTCGGGGCGAGCCGCTCTGGGATTCCCGGGGACGGGTGCGGCGCGAGCTCGCGCTGCGGGTGCAGATGGTGTTCCAGGACCCCTTCGCCTCGCTCAATCCCCGCATGCGGGTGCGCGACATCCTGAGCGAGGCGCCCCGCTATCACGGTCTCTTGGGGCGGCGGGAGCTCGAGGACCGGCTCGTCGAGCTGATGCGCCAGGTGGGTCTGGACCCCGATCATCTCGACCGCTATCCGCACCAGTTCTCGGGCGGTCAGCGCCAGCGCATCGGCATCGCCCGGGCGCTCGCGGTGCAGCCGGAGTTTTTGGTCTGCGACGAGGCGGTGGCGGCCCTCGACGTCTCCATCCAGGCCCAGGTGCTCAACCTGTTCCTGGAGCTGCGCGAGCGCCTCGGCCTCACCTACCTGTTCATCAGCCACGACCTCGGGGTGGTGGAGCACATCTCCGACCGCATCGCCATCATGTATCTCGGCCGCATCGTGGAGCTCGCCCCCACCGAGGCCTTCTACCGCGAACCCGCCCACCCCTACGGACAGGCGTTGCTGGCGGACGTGCCCCGGCTCGAGCCGGGAAAGCGTCGTTTTCGGCCGCTCAGCGGTGAGGTGCCCTCGCCCACCGATCCGCCGCCCGGCTGCGCCTTCCATCCGCGCTGCCCGCACGCCATGGCCCGTTGCCGGGAGCTGGCGCCCGAGCTCAAAACCATCGCCCCGGGCCGAAAGGTGGCCTGCCATCTCCACGGATGATCCCGCCCCGACCTCGCCGAGCCCCGGTCCGCCACCCATATTGGGCAGGACCTCGGTTCCACGGCTCGGCATGGAACGGCTCGGACCCCTGGCGTCGCCGCTCTATCTGACGCCGCTCGCCCCCTGCCCCTATCTTCCAGGCCGCCAGGAGCGGCGTCTCGTGGCCGCGGTCGACGAGCTCGCCGAGGACGCAATCGACGCCCTGATCCAGGCCGGCTTCCGGCGCAGCCAGCGCTTTCTCTACCGGCCCGCCTGTCCCGGCTGCGAGGCCTGCGTGCCGGTGCGCATCCCGGTGGCGCACTTTCGCCCCGGCCGCACCCTGAGGCGCGTGCTGCGGCGCAACGCCGATCTTCGGGCGAAGGCGCGTTCTCCGCGCGCGAGCCCGGAACACTACGCGCTCTTCATCCGCTACCTGCGGGCACGCCACCCGCGCGGCGGCATGGACGGCATGGGTTTCGCCGAATTCCGGGAGATGGTGGAGGACGCCTTCAACGGCACGCTTTTGGTGGAGTTCCGCGATCCTGAGGGTCGGCTCTTTGCGGTGAGCCTCACCGATCGGGTCGAGAGCGGGCTCTCCGGGGTGTACAAGTTCTTCGAGCCGGACTGCCCGCGTCGCTCCCTCGGCACCTTGATCGTGCTCTGGCACGTGGAGGAGGCGCGCAGGCTGGGTCTTCCCTACGTCTATCTCGGCTACTGGATCCAGGGCTGCGCCAAGATGTCCTACAAGAGCCGCTTCCGCCCCCTCGAGCGGCTCGCGGGCGGACGGTGGGTGCCCTTCGACCGCATCGAAGGCGGGCGGGGGGAACGGATCGCCTAGGCCGGCCGCCGGGACCTCCGCGGCGGCGGAGTCCTTCGGGGTCGGAGGTCACACCCGCAGCACCAGACCCTCCCGCGCCACCAGCGAACCCGGTCGGACCCGCTCGAGCTCGCCCTGGATCCCGTCCAGGAACCCGTCGTCGTGGGCGGGATCGTGATGGAAGGCCACCAGCCGACCGGCCGCCGCCGCCTCGCACAGGCGCACGCCCTCCTGCCAGGTGGAGTGTCCCCAGCCCCTGTGGGCCGGATATTCCTCGTCGGTGAAGGTGGAATCGTAGATCACCAGATCGGCGTCCGCGATCAGGGCGACCACATGACCGTCGCGCCCCTCCGGGGGATGTTCGGTGTCGGTGACGTAGCAGGCGCTGCGGCCGCCGCAGCTCACCCGATAGCCGATCGCCCCGCCGGGATGCCGCAGCGGTGCGGTGGCGATGCCGACCGCCGGCGCAAGCGCCACCACTTCCCCCGCCCTCAGATCGCGAAAGGCGCGGATTCCCACGAGCGAGTCGAGGGCGAAGGGGAGGTAGGGCTCCCGGAAAATGCGGGCGAGGGCCGCCTTCAGGCCTCCCGGCGCCGTGGACGGTCCCCAGACGGTGATGCGGCTTTCCGGATCGAAGGCGGGTGCGAACAGGGCGAGGCCGGTGATGTGGTCGAGATGGAGATGGGTGAGGAACACATGGGCCTCCACCGGAGCCCGGTTGCGCTGCCATTCCCGTCCAAGCGCGGCGAGACCGGTCCCGGCATCGAAGACGAGGCGCACGGGGCCGGCTCGCATTTCCACGCAGGAGGTGTGGCCGCCGTAGCGTGCGGTCGCCGGCCCCGGACAGGGGAACGATCCGCGCACGCCCCAAAACCGCACCCAGAAGGAATCCCGTCCGTCCATCCCACCACCCGCCGAAGTCGATCACCGGCCCGGATCCACGCGCGTCCGGCCGACACTCCGCCCTTGGCCGCGCACCGCTAACCGGATAGCTAGGCCGACGGTGCGCTTGGGGAACCCCGGCATGGTGGAGCAGCCACATTTCGCCCGCGAACAACCGTGGACCGGCCCCTTCCAGGACCTCCTGGGCTACACCATCCACCTGCCGCCCTCGGGTCCGGCGGAGGTGCGGCTCGTGCTCGACCAGCGGCATCTTTCCCAATACGGCATCGCGCACGGCGGTGTTGCCTTGAGTCTCTTGGACACGGTGGGTGGCATCGCGGTGCTGGCGGCGGTGGATCGGCTCGATCGCCTCACCACCGTCTCCCTGTCGGTGGATTTCACCCGGCCCGTGCGACCCGGGCCGGTGCGCGCCGTCGGCTGGCCGGTGCGGATCGGACGGGTGCTGGCCCAGGTGCGCATGGAACTCCACGAGGACGACGAAAAGCGGCTCCTGCTCGCCCAGGGCCAGGGCGTCTACCGGCTGTTCCGCGGCGACGGGCCGGCTGCGTTCAGGGAATCTTAACCCGAACCGTCCGAAAGTCGTCTTTGGGCGGAATGCGGGGCCTCAAGCCCGCCACCGGACCATGTCGCCACCGGGCGGAAAGGACATCGAAGCGCTCAAGTTCGCGGCCGAGGACGGCCATCTGGAGAGCATGTTCCTGCTCGCCGTGGCCTACGCCCAGGGCAAGGGGGTGCCCCAGAGCGACGCCACCGCCGCGCGCTGGTTCCACCAGGCGGCGCGCAAGGGCCACACCCGCGCCCGCACGAGCCTCGCCTATCTGCACGCGGTCGGCCGCGGCGTGCGGCGCGATCCCATCCTCGCCTATGTCCTGCTCCACCAGGCGATGCGCGAGGGCGATGCGCTCGCCCGGGACATGCTCGAGCGGCTGCGCCGGCGCATGACGCCCCAACAGGTCAAGGAGGCGGAACGCCGCGCCGCCAAACTGTGAGGCGCTTTGATCCGGGGCTGCAGCCGGCATGCGCGGGCAGGTCGCAATCCACCTCGGGCGGCGGTGCGAAAGCGACGCTCGCCTGCACCCCGCCTGGGCGCGGGTGTGCAGGGGCGGCACCGATGTCCGGGGACCGTGCCCGCAGCGAGCGAGCGGCGAGGCGTGCGGTGCGGATGGAGGTGAGACGTGGGGTGGGGCGGCGACCGCGGGCCGGCCCGGGCCGTGCGCCGGGCTCAGCGCGTCGGCACCGGTTTCTCGCCGCGGTAGTCGTAGAAGCCCCGTTTGGTCTTGCGCCCGAGCCAGCCCGCCTCGACGTACTTCACGAGCAGCGGACAGGGCCGGTACTTGCTGTCCGCAAGGCCCTCGTAGAGCACCTGCATGACCGCGAGACAGGTATCGAGGCCGATGAAGTCCGCGAGCTCCAGCGGCCCCATGGGGTGGTTGGCGCCGAGCCGCATGGCGGTGTCGATGCTCTCCACCGTCCCCACCCCTTCGTAGAGCGTGTACACCGCCTCGTTGATCATCGGCAGCAGGATGCGGTTGACGATGAAGGCCGGGAAATCCTCCGCGGTCACCGTCACCTTGCCCAGCTTGCGCGCGAGCGCGCAGACGGCCTCGTAGGTCTCCTGGCTGGTGGTGATGGCCCGGATGATCTCCACCAGCTTCATCACCGGCACCGGGTTCATGAAGTGCATGCCGATGAACCGTTCGGGGCGGTCGGTCTTGGCCGCCAGCCGGGTGACCGAGATGGAGGAGGTGTTGGTGGCCAGGATGGCGTCCGGCCGCAATACGGGACAGAGGGCTGAGAAGATCTCGTTCTTGATCCGCTCGTCCTCGGTGGCCGCCTCGATCACGATCTCGCAGTCCTTGAGGAACTCGATGGCTTGTCCGGTGGCGATGCGGGCGAGCGCGGCCTGTTTGTCGGCCTCGGCGAGCCGTCCCCGGGCCACACTTCGGCTCAGATAATAGTCGATCTTGGCCAGCGCCTGGCGCAGCTGGTCCTCGGAGATGTCGACGAGCCGCACCGAAAAGCCGTGCATCGCCGCCACCTGGGCGATGCCGCTGCCCATCTGGCCGGCGCCCACGATGCCGACGGTGCGGATCTCGGGAAGGGGCGGATACTGGCGTTCCACATATTCGCTGTGCATGCCCTACGCCCCCGGATTGGCCTTGAGCTTGCGGATGGCTTCGGTGAGTTCGGGCACCGCCTTGAAGAGGTCGGCCACGAGCCCGTAGTCGGCCACCTGGAAGATCGGGGCCTCCTCGTCCTTGTTGATGGCGACGATGATCTTGCTGTCCTTCATGCCGGCCAGATGCTGGATGGCGCCGGAGATGCCGACCGCGATGTAGAGCTCGGGCGCCACGATCTTGCCGGTCTGGCCCACCTGCCAGTCGTTGGGGGCGAAACCGGCATCCACCGCCGCCCGCGAGGCGCCCACCGCGGCCCCCAGCGCATCGGCCAGCTCCTCGACCAGCCGGAAGTTCTCCTTGGAGCCGAGGCCGCGGCCGCCCGAGACCACGAAGCGGGCCGAGGTGAGCTCCGGCCGTTCGCTGCGATGCACCTCGCGGCCGACGAAGCGGGCGAGGCCTGTTGCCGGGGGAGCTTCCACCGCCACCATCTCCGCCGCGCCCCCCTCCGCCTGGGCGGGCGGGAAGGCGGTGGTGCGCACGGTGATCACCTTCTTGGCATCGCGGCTCTCCACCGTGGTCAGCACGTTTCCGGCGTAGATGTAGCGCCGGAAGCGGTCCGGTCCCAAAACCTCGACGATGTCGCTGATCTGGGCCACGTCCAAGAGCGCCGCCACCCGCGGCATGACGTTCTTGCCGAAGGTGGTGGCGGGGGCGAGGAGATGGGTGTAGGGCTCGGCCTGTTGGACCACGAGGGGGGCCAGGTCCTCGGCCATCGGATGGGCGAGATGGTCGGCCTCGGCGGTGATCACCCGGCGCACCCCCGCCACCCGGGCGGCCTCCCGGGCCACCTGTTCGACCGCCCGGCCGGCCACCAGCACGTCCACCGCCTCCGCGAGCTTGCCGGCGGCGGTGACGGTGTTCAGGGTCGCCGCCTCGAGACGGCCGCCGTCGTGCTGGGCGAGCACCAGGGCGCTCATCCGAACACTCCTTCCGCCTGCAGTTTCTCCACGAGCTCCTGGACCGAGGCCACCTTCACGCCCGCCTTGCGGCCCGGCGGCTCCTCGAACCGGGTGTAGACCAGCCGCGGCGTCACATCCACGCCCAGCTCGGCGGGGGTGAGGGTGGCGACGGGTTTGCGCTTGGCCTTCATGATGTTGGGCAGGGACGCGTAGCGGGGCTCGTTGAGGCGCAGGTCCACGCTCACCACCGCCGGAAGCCGCACCCGCACCACCTCGATGCCCTCGTCCACCTCCCGGGCCACCTCGAGCTCCTCCCCCTCGAGCCGGATCCGGGACGCGTAGGTGGCTTGGGCCCAGCCCAACAGCGCCGCCAGCATCTGCGGGGTCTGGTTGCTGTCGTCGTCGATGGCCTGTTTGCCCATCAGCACGAGCCGCGGCTGCTCCCGCTCCACCACGGCCCGAAGGAGCTTCGCCACCTCGAGGGGCTGGACCTCCCCCTCGACGAGCACGTGCACCGCCCGGTCGGCACCCATGGCCAGCGCGGTGCGCAGGGTCTCCGGGGTGCGCGGACCGCCGATGGAGACCGCCACCAGGTCTTCCGCGCTCCCCGCTTCCTTCATGCGGATGGCCTCCTCGACGGCGATTTCGTCGAAGGGATTCATGGCCATCTTGAGATGTTCGGTCTCCACCCCGCTCCCGTCGCTGCGGATGCGCACCCGCACGTTGGCGTCCACCACGCGTTTGATGGGGATCAGGATTTTCATCGCCTCCGGGCCCACCTGTCTCCGCTTGCCGCCCGCCGCCGCACCGGGGGTGGGCGCTTGTGCAGCGCACAAGCCCTAGGCGCGCTCAGCCGGCTTGTCAACGCGCCCCGACCGGGCAGGCTGAGCCCGCGCCG
>JALSGW010000010.1 GCA_026982585.1 Alphaproteobacteria bacterium
CTGTCGGAGGAGGCCCGACGCCTGGGCAGGGCGGCGGGTGCGCTACCTGGCGGCGACGGACATCGTCGCAGGGGTCCCGCGCGCGTCCTGGTCGGCTGAGGGTTGAGGCGCGTGCGGTCGGGATCGGTAGCAGCCCCCATGCGCGCGCTGGGCAGCGGGCGGCCCGCGCGAGCCAGGACGGGGTGCTACAGGGGCCGGAAATCGGCCGCGCCCGTCCGCGTTTGTTCGCCCGTCCCGGTCATGCCCACGGCGCTGGCCGGGCGTGCTCCCGCATGGCATCGCGCAATCCTGCGGCCGCGGTCGGGAGATGGGCACGCCCGCCGGCGGGCTCCGGTGGCGGGGAACGCGGTTTGCCTTGTCCCGCACGGATCGGCGGCAGCCCTCCGGCAACAATTGCCGGGTGGATGGCGGAAGGCGGCAAAACTTGCCGGCCGCGGGGAGCGCAGGGGCATGGCCTTGTCCCTGAGGCGGCGGGTTTGGAGGGTTGGCATGGAACTTGGATGGAGTGGAGTGCCGGTATGGCCGGCTGCAGGGCAGTTAGCCCGAAGGGCTCGGACCTTCAGGTAGAAGGAGACGATCATGGTCACCATCACCACCAACACCACCGCCAACACGGCGCTCCGTTATCTCACCATCAACAACCTCAACGCCTCTGGTTCGGTCGCCAAGCTCTCCTCGGGCTCGCGCATCGTGAAGGCATCGGACGATGCCGCTTCGCTCGCGGTGGGCACCAAGCTCAAGGCGGACGTGACGGCGCTCAAGCAGGCGGCCATCAACGCCAGCCATGCGACGAGCGTGCTGCAGGTGGCGGACGGCGGCATGGCCCGCATCGCCGACATCCTGCAGCGGATGAAGGCGCTCGCGGTGCAGGCCCGGTCGGGCTCGGTGTCGGACAACGAGCGCGCCTATCTGGACAAGGAGTACCAGCAGCTGTTGAGCCAGGTCGACAAGATCGCCCAGGAGACCCAGTTCAACGGCCAGAACCTCATCGACGGCAGCCTCGGCAGCACCCTCACCCTCAACGCCAGCTGGAATCTCAACACCAAGGGCGTGACGGTGCGGGTGGTGGGCGACGTGGGCGCCGCCAGCGCCACCTTCCAGCTCGCCTTCACCCAGGACAACACCACCGGCAAGGGCACCTTCACCCTCACCGAGACCACCGGCACCAAGCGCTCCTTCTCGATCTCCATCAATACCGCCACCGCCGGCACCTATGTGATCGACGACAGCCTGCTGTTCTCCGAGGCCGGAATCGCGATCGACCTGAACAATTTCGTGGCCATCGCCAACGGCACCGCCCAGAACATCGCGGCCGGCGCCAACACCGAGTTCACGGTGAACCGGACCGGCAACATGAAGTTCCAGGTCGGCGTGGCCTCGGCGCAGGAGATCACGGTGACGCTCCAGGACGTGGACGCCACCGCGCTCAACATCACCGGCACCGACATCAAGACCGAGGCCAACGCCTCCACCGCCCAGACGCGGCTGGATTCGGCGATCCAGACCGTGAACGCGGCCCGGGCCGAAGTGGGCTCCTACATGTCCCGCTTCGAGTTCGTCTCCGCCAATCTCGCCACCTCCATCGAGAACATGGACGCGGCGCGCTCGACCCTGATGGACGTCGACGTGGCGGCGGAGATGACCAAGTTCACCTCCTCCCAGGTGCTGCTCCAGGCCAACGTGGCGATGCTGGCCCAGGCCAACCAGCTGCCGCAGACGCTGCTGCGGCTCATGCAGTAAGCGGAGATCCGGGGGCGGGCGGCGTGGCGTCGCCCGCCCGCCGTTCCCGCTGACGGGAGGTCGTAGCCATGCCGGCCGAAACATCGCCCCTTCCCCCGCTCCCCGCTGCGGCACCCCAAGCCGCGCCCGAACCGCGTCGCATCGAATCGGTGCGGCCGGCGCCGCCCATCAGCGGCGAGAAGGGTCGCGCCGACCTGGAGGCGGCGCTGCGCAAGGCCGCCCAGGAGCGGTATCCGGAACGGCCGGTACGCGTCAGCCTGGACCGCGACGAGGCCACCGATCACGTGGTGGTGCGGGTGGAAGATCCCGAGACCGGCGAAGTGGTGGCCCAGTATCCGCCCGAGGAGCTGCTCCGTTTCTACGCCGCCGCCCGCAACCAGAGCGGCGCCATCGTCGATCTCAAAAGCTGACCGCCCCGCGGGAGGAACGCCATGAGCAACAACATCCAGTTCGGCAACTTCCAGCTGGATGGGTATACGGTGCGGCTGTTCGGCACCAGCTCCAAGCTCGACACCGACCAGCTCATCCAGGGGCTGGTGGAAGCCAAGCGCATTCCAGCCGTCCGCTTCGAGAACCGCATCTCCCGCAACGAGGCGCGCATCGCCGCGCTGGAGGAGATGCGGGGATTGCTCCAGGACCTGCAGGCGGCGGTGGCCGGGTTGCGCAATCCCCCGGGGTATTTCGGCGTCGAGGACAATCTGTTCGAAAACAAGGACGTCTTCTTCAGTTCCAACACCACCACCGCACCCGCCGATCTGCTCGCGGTGAGCGCCGCCAACCGCGCCCAGCCCCAGAGCTTCGACCTCGTGGTGGAGCGCATCGCCAAGGCGCACAAGCTGAGCTCCGACGGCGTCCAGGCGCCCGATCAGCTGCTGCGGGACGCCTTCAACGGCGGCACCGACTTCTCGGGCACCTTCGCCCTCGGCCTCGCCGGCGGTTCCACCGCCCAGGTCACCGTGGACGGGACCATGACCATTTACGATCTCCGCGACGCCATCAACGCGGTGGCGGATGTGAGCGGCGTGCGGGCGAGCGTGTTGAAGGTGTCCGACACCGACTACCGGCTGGTGCTGTCCGCGGAGGAGACCGGCAAGGCCATCACCTTCAGCCAGGTGAGCGGCGATCCGGTGACCGACATCGTCGGCTTCACCACCTCGGGCGGTGCCATCAAGAACGAGCTGCAGGCCGCCGAGACGGCGCTCATCCAGCTCGACGGGGTGCAGATCGAACGCACCTCCAACGTCATCGACGACGTGCTCGAGGGGGTGACCTTCAACCTGTTCCAGGCCGATCCCAACACCACGGTCACCGTCTCCATCGAACGGTCGGCGGCGGCGGCCAAACAGGCGATCGTGGGCTTCGTCGAGGCCTACAACGCGTTTCGGGACTTCGTGGACGTCCACCGCAGCATCGACGAACAGGGTCAGGTGGCCGAGGAGGCGGTGCTGTTCGGCGAGCGGGTGCTCAGGGAGGTCACGAGTGCGGTCTCCAGCATCGTGACCGGAAGCGTGGACGGGCTTGCCGCCAGCGCGCCCAAGAGCCTGGCCGAGATCGGCATCACCATGGACGACCGGAACCGGCTCGTGATCGACGAGAACCGGCTCGACACCGCCCTCGTGCAGGATTTCGACGGGGTGCGGCGCATCTTCGAATTCGCCTTCGACGCGGATTCCCCGGACCTGACACCCTACACCCGCACCAACGCCCTCCAGGACCGCAACTTCACCGTCGAGATCGTGGATTCGGACGGCGACGGGGTGATCGAAAGCGCCACCCTGGACGGCGTGGCGGCCGACGTCTCCGGCGGCACCATCACCGGCGCCGCGGGCACGCCCTATGAAGGGCTCGTGATGATCTGGACCGGCCAGGGCAACGCCACCATCAACGTGTCCATCACCCAGGGGCTGGCCGACCGCCTGTACAACGCCCTCGAGGGTGCCCTGGACGAGCTCGACGGCAGCGTGAACGGGCGCATCGAGGAGCTCGAGGAGGAAATCGAGCGTTACCGGGAGGAGATCCAGGACATCGAGAGGCGGGTGGAAACCTTTCGTCAATCCCTGATCGATAGGTTCGCGGCGCTGGAGGAGCAGATGGCGCTGCTCGACGGCATGCTCTCCCAGGTGCGATCCATGGCCGATGCCATGTTCGGCAGCAGGAAGGACTGATCCGACCATGTCCCAGGATCCCCACGCCCGCGCGGTGGCGGCCTATCACCGCGGTCTCGAGAACCTGCCCAAGATCGACCAGCTCGTGCTGCTTTATGATGCCGCCCTCGCCCGGGTGCGGGAGGCGGAGGCGGCCTGCCGCGAGGGCCGCATCGAGGCCCGCTTCCGGGCCTCGCTCAAGGCCACGGCGATCCTCGAGGGATTGCAGGGAGCCCTCGATCGGGAAGCGGGCGGCGAGATCGCGGGCAACCTCGAGCGCATCTATACCTATCTGATGCTGCGGCTGCAGGAGGCGAACGTCCGCAGCGAGCCCGCCATCTTCCGCGAAGTGGCGGAGCGCCTCGCCGAACTGCGGAGCGCCTGGGCCAGGCTCGCGGATCGCCCCGCGCACGCCGAGACGGGTGCGGTGCCATCGCGCGACCCAAGCGGCGCCGGCGCGGCCATTCTCGCCTGAGCCTGATCGCGCGAAGCTTGCCGTGATCGCTCCGGCGCCGTCTCGGGCAGGTGCGCGGGCCGGGTTCACCATTCGTTAAGGTTGCGCGGCGAGAATGCGCGCGGATCCAGCCGGATCGGCGCCGGGCGGGCGAGGCATCCGAGCATCGGAGGGCGCGGTTGCAGCCTCGCTTCGGGCTTCTTATATGACCGTTGCGCACAACGCCCGGGCCTTGGGCCGAAGGCGCAAGCGGTCGACGAAGGGACCTGACCCCGATCTCCACGCGCGAGCACGCGAGGGAAGCGCGGATATGAGCAGAATCATCGGCATCGACCTCGGCACCACCAACAGCTGCGTGGCCGTCATGGAGGCCAAGGACGTCCGCGTGATCGAGAACGAGGAGGGCATGCGGACGACGCCGTCGGTGGTGGCCTATACCGAGGACGGCGAGATCCTGGTCGGCATGCCGGCCAAGCGGCAGGCGATCACCAATCCCGAGAACACCCTCTATGCGGTCAAGCGCCTCATCGGCCGCCGTTTCGACGACCCCGTGGTGCAGCGCCATGTGAGCATGGTGTCCTACAAGGTGGTGCGGGCGGACAACGGCGATGCCTGGGTGGAGGTGCGCGGCCGCAAGATGGCGCCGGCCCAGATCAGCGCCGAAGTCCTCAAGAAGATGAAGCAGACCGCCGAGCGCTACCTGGGGGCGCCGGTGGAGAAGGCGGTGATCACCGTGCCGGCCTACTTCAACGACGCCCAGCGCCAGGCCACCAAGGACGCCGGGCGCATCGCCGGGCTCGAGGTGGTGCGCATCATCAACGAGCCCACCGCGGCCGCCCTCGCTTATGGTTTCGACAAGAAGAAGTCCGGCACCGTCGCCGTCTACGACCTCGGCGGCGGCACCTTCGACATCTCCATCCTCGAGATCGGCGAGGGGGTGTTCGAGGTCAAATCCACCAACGGCGACACCTTCCTCGGCGGCGAGGACTTCGACCAGCGGCTCATCCATTACATCGCCGACGAGTTCAAGAAGGAACACGGGATCGACCTGCG
Organism: Alphaproteobacteria bacterium; assembly: GCA_026982585.1. GTDB lineage: Bacteria > Pseudomonadota > Alphaproteobacteria > Geminicoccales > Geminicoccaceae > HRBIN39. Next base: position 5,392 of record JALSGW010000010.1, read on the forward strand.
CAACGACCGTCTCGCCCTGCAGCGCCTCAAGGAGGCGGCGGAGAAGGCCAAGATCGAGCTCTCCTCCACCATGCAGACGGAGGTCAACCTCCCCTTCATCACCGCCGATCAAAGCGGTCCCAAGCATCTGGTGATGAAGATCACCCGCGCCAAGTTCGAGGCGCTGGTGGAGGACCTCATCGAGCGCACCATCGAGCCCTGCAAGCGCGCGCTTGCCGACGCCGGGCTGCGGCCGGCGGACATCGACGAGGTCATCCTGGTGGGCGGCCAGACCCGGATGCCCAAGATCGTCGAACGGGTGAAGGAGTTCTTCGGCCGCGAACCCCACCTCGGCGTCAATCCCGACGAGGTGGTGGCGGTGGGCGCCGCCATCCAGGGGGCGGTGCTGGCGGGCGAGGTCAAGGACGTGCTGTTGCTCGACGTCACGCCGCTGTCCCTGGGCATCGAGACCCTGGGCGGGGTGTTCACCCGCATCATCGAGCGCAACACCACCATCCCCACCCGCAAATCGCAGATCTTCTCCACCGCCGAGGACAACCAGACCGCGGTCACCATCCGCGTCTATCAGGGCGAGCGGGAGATCGCGGCCGAGAACAAGCTGCTCGGCCAGTTCGACCTCATCGGCATCCCGCCCGCACCGCGCGGCGTGCCCCAGATCGAGGTCACCTTCGACATCGACGCCAACGGCATCGTCCACGTCTCCGCCAAGGATCTGGCGACCGGGAAGGAGCAGGCCATCCGCATCCAGGCCTCGGGTGGTCTCTCCGAGGAGGAGATCCAGCGCATGATCAAGGAGGCGGAGGCGCACGCCGAGGAGGACCGCCGCCGCAAGGCGCTGATCGAGGCGCGCAACGCCGCCGACGCGCTCATCTACTCCACCGAAAAAAGCCTCAAGGAACACGGCGACAAGGTCGCCGAGGCCGACCGGCGCGCCGTGGAGGAGGCGGTGGAGGCCCTCAAACAGGCCATGGCGGGCGAGGACGTCGAGGACATCCGCCGCCGCACCGAACAGCTCTCGCAGGTCGCGATGCGGCTCGGCGAGGCCATGTACCGGGCCAGACAGGAGGGCCAGGCCGGCGGCGAGAGCGGCTCCGGGAAGAGCGAGGAGGGCGTGGTGGACGCGGAATTCGAAGAGGTGGACGACGACCGCAAGCGCTCGGCGGGCTGACCGGGAGGGGGCGGGCATCGCCCCCATCCCGCGGCGGGGCTTTCGGGATCGATGGCGAAACGCGACTATTACGACATCCTGGGCGTCTCCCGCCAGGCGAGTGAGGCGGAGATCAAACGGGCCTATCGTCGGCTCGCCCTGCGCTACCACCCCGACCGCAATCCCGGGGACAAGGAGGCCGAGGCCCGCTTCAAGGAAATCAACGAAGCCTACGAGGTGCTGCGCGACCCCCAGAAGCGCGCGGCCTACGACCGCTTCGGCCACCGCGCCTTCGAGGCCGGCGCCGGTGCCGAGACTGCGGCGGGCGGCTTCGACTTCACGAGTTTCGCCGACGCTTTCGAGGACCTGTTCGCCGATTTCATGGGCGCGCGGCGGCGTTCCGCGGCCACCCGCGGCGCCGATCTCCGCTACAATCTGACCA
>JALSGW010000011.1 GCA_026982585.1 Alphaproteobacteria bacterium
GCCGCCCGCTTACATCCAAAGGCGAGCGACCGCACCCCGAAGCCGAAAGCACCCAACGGCGCCGGGCGCCCGACCTTCAGGCGATGCGCGCCACATAGGGCAGATGGCGGTAGCGTTCCGCATAGTCGATGCCATAGCCGACCACGAACACGTCGGGGATGGTGAAGCCCACGAAGTCGGGGGCGATGGGCAGCTCGCGGCGCGCGGGTTTGTCGAGCAGCACACAGGTCCAGATGCGCACCGCACCGTGCTCGTAGAGCAGCTCCCGCACGAAGGCGAGGGTGCGTCCGGTGTCCTGGATGTCGTCCACGAGCAACACCGGCCGGCCGCGCACCGCCTCGGGCAGCTCACCCAGAACCCGCACCCGGCCCTGCGAGCGCGTGCCGAGCCCGTAGCTCGATACCTGCATGAACTCCACCTGCGGCGCCATCCCGAGCCGCCCCAGCGCCCGCACCAGATCCGCCGCCAGCATGAAGCTGCCCTTGAGCAGCGCCACCAGCACGAACCGTTGCGGCAGACGGGCGGCGATGTCCCGTGCGAGCTCGCCCACCCGCCGTTGGATCTCCTCCTCGCCCAAAAGCGGCACCACCTCCATGACCAGGCCGCCCTGCTGCTTCCGCATCCTTTCTCGGCGCCCGCGAGCCTCGCCGCAAGCCCGTTGCATGCCGCATCGAGGCCGCATAAAGGATGGGACTTGCCGGAAGCTCGTCGGTTGGGGGCGATTGGCATGATCGTGGTGGTGTTCGAGTTCGAACCGGACCCCGAACGCGGCGCCCGCTACTTCGAGCTGGCGGAGCAGCTGCGGGAGGAGGTGGAGAAGATCGACGGCTTTCTCTCGGTGGAGCGGTTCCGATCGCTGCGCGACAGCCGCCGCTACGTGTCCGTCTCCTTCTGGCGCGACATGGAGGCCGCCATGCGCTGGCGGGAACACCTCCAGCACCGTCGCGCCCAGCTCGAGGCCCTGGCGCGGGGTCTGTTCCGGGACTTCCGCATCACCGTGGCCGAGGTGCGGCGCCAGACCACCCTCACCGACGCGCTCCGGCGCGGCCGGCGGCAGGACGGAGGCTCCTGGCCCGAGGCGTGAAAGGCCGCTAGAAGGCGGGAGGGCATTCGGCGGGATCGGGGCGTGCGGATCTGCTTTGTCGCCGCGCGGACGGAGGAGGCCCAAAGGGCGCGCGAGTCGCTCGTGCGGCGTTACGGTCAGGTCCCGCTCGCGCGGGCGGAGCTGATCGTGGCGCTCGGCGGCGACGGCTTCATGCTCGAGACCCTGCACACCCACATGGATGCGGGACTGCCCATCTACGGCATGAACCTCGGCACGGTGGGCTTTCTCCTCAACAGCTACCGGGAGGAGGGGCTGATCGAGCGCATCGCCGCCGCCATGCCGGTGGACCTCCATCCGCTGCGCATGCGCGCCGAGCGCATGGCCGGCGACATGGTGGAAAGCCTCGGCATCAACGAGGTGTCGGTGTTCCGCGAGACCCGCCAGGCGGCTCACCTGGCGATCGACATCGACGGCGTCTGCCGCATGCCCCAGCTGATCTGCGACGGGGTGCTGGTGGCCACCCCGGCCGGCAGCACCGCCTACAATCTCTCCGCCCACGGACCGATCATTCCGCTCGGGGCCCAGCTCCTCGCGCTCACCCCCATCTCGGCCTTCAGGCCCCGTCGCTGGCGGGGCGCGCTCTTGCCCTCGAGCACCCGTTTTCGCATCCGCGTCCTCGATCCCGACAAGCGGCCGGTCTCCGCGGTCGCCGACTACACCGAGGTGCGCGACGTGAGGGCGGTGGACGTGTGGGAGGATCGCGGCCTGTCGTTCCGGCTCCTCTTCGATCCCGAGCACAATCTCGAGGAACGCATCCTCAAGGAGCAGTTCATCCCCTAGGCGCCGTCCGCATCGCCGCGCTCGTGCGCGAGCAGGGCTCGCAGCCCCTCGCGGTAGGTGGAATAGCGCAGGCGCACGCCGAGCTCGCGCTTGATGCGCGCGTTGCAGATGCGCCGGTTGTCCCGATAGAAGCTGCGCTGCATGGGGGTGAGTGAGGCGCGCTCAATGTCCTCGAGCGGCGGCGGCGGTACGCCCAGAAGCCCGGCGGCGTAAGCCACCACCTCCTCGGGCGGGGCCGGTTCGTCGTCGGCCACGTTGTAGATGCGGCCGGGGTTCGGGCGATCGATCGAGGCTTCGAGCACGGAGACGAGATCCTCGACGTGGATGCGCGAGAACACCTGCCCCGCTTTCCTGATGCGGCGTGCGCGCCCGTCCAGAAGGTTGCGGATCGCATTGCGCCCGGGTCCGTAGATGCCCGAGAGCCGGAAGATGTGCACCGGAAGGTTTGATTCGAGCCAGGCGCGCTCGGCGCAAAGCCGGCGCCTGGCCCGCTCGAGGGTGGGCCGCGCTTCGTCCTCCTCGCAGACCCAAGCACCGCCGCGATCGCCGTAGACGGCGGTGGTGCTCAGATAGCCGAACCAGCAGAGGCCGGGGATGCGCACGAGCGCCTCGGCATGCAGATCATAGACCGGATCGCCGTGCTCGTCGGGCGGAATGCTGTGGAGCAGGTGGGTCACACCGGCGAGCGCGGTCCGGGCCTCGAGGGGATGCTCCCGTTCGAAGCGGAACAGGCGCGCGCCCCCGGCCGAAGCCGCCGCCCGCTCGCGCATCCGGCAGGTGCCGCGCACCTCGAAGCCCCTGCGGCGCAGCACCTCTGCGAGTGCCCGGGCGACGTAGCCGTACCCGAAACAGAACAGCACCCCGCCCATCGCCCCCTTGCGGTCTTCGCTCCCTCACCGGGCTTGAACCTGTAGCCGCTCCACATGGCATGTCCACCGCCGGAGTGGGGAAGGAAACGGTCCATGGCACAAGCGAACGGCTTCGACCTCGCCGTGGTCGGGGCGGGATCGGCCGGCTTTTCGGCCGCCATCGCCGCCGCCGAGCGCGGGGCGAAGGTGCTGCTCGTGGGACACGGCACCATCGGCGGCACCTGCGTCAATGTCGGCTGCATTCCCTCGAAGTTCCTGGTGCGGGCGGCGGAGGCGGTCTGGGCGGGACGCGCGGCCAGGCGCTTTGCAGGCCTCGTCGGCGAGGTGCGCCTTCAGGACTGGACCGCCTTAAGGCGCCAGAAGGACGAGCTGGTTGCGCGCCTGCGCCGGGAGAAGTACGTCGACCTGCTCGGTCATTATGGGAACGTGCGCTATCTCGAGGGCCGCGCGCGGCTGGTCGCGGGCGGACTCGAGGTGGCCGGACGCCGCTTGATGGTCCCGCGCATCCTGCTCACCACCGGTGCACGGCCGCGGGTGCCCGAGATCCCCGGCCTTGAGCGCACCCCCTGGCTCGACAGCACCCGCGCCCTGGCCCTCGAGCGTCTGCCCCGATCGCTTTTGGTGCTGGGCGCGGGCTATGTGGGCGCGGAACTGGCGCAGGCCTTCTCGCGGCTCGGGGTCGAGGTGACCCTGCTCTGCCGGCGCCGCCTTCTGCCCGAGGCGGAGCCGGAGCTGAGCGGGGCGCTGGCCGACCATCTGCGCGGCGAGGGGCTGCGTCTTCGCGAAGGCTTACGCTACCTGCACATCGCGCCGACCTCCAGCGGGGTGCGCCTCGAGGTGGAGGGGGCGGGCGGCCCGGAGGCCTTGGAGGCGGAGGCGGTGCTGATCGCCGCCGGTCGGGTGCCCAACAGCGACGGGCTCGGGCTCGAGGAACTCGGTGTGGCGCGCAATGCGGAGGGAGCGGTGGTGGTGGACCGCTTCATGCGCACGAGCCGCGAGGGCATCTATGCCGCGGGCGACGTCACCGACCGCCACCGCTATGTGTATATGGCCGCCCACGGCGGCCGCATCGCCGCCATCAACGCCCTCGAGGGCGAGGTGGAGAACTACGACGACCGGGCGGTGCCGAGCGTGGTGTTCACCGATCCCGAGCTCGCCTCGGTGGGAATGACGGAGGCAAGCGCCCGGGCCGCCGGCCTTGCGGTGCGCACCTCCTTTCTCGAGGCGGACCAGCTGCCGCGGGCGCTTGCGGCGAATGATTTGCGGGTGCGCATCAAGCTCGTGGCGGAGGCCGCAAGCGGGCGGCTGCTCGGCGTTCACATCCTCGCCCCGCATGCGGGCGACAGCATCCAGAGCGGCGCGCTCGCGCTGCGCGCGGGGATGACGGCGGACGAGCTCGGCCGGGTGATCTTCCCCTATCTCACCACCGTCGAGGGGCTCAAGCTCGCAGCCCAGGGTTTCGCGCGCGACGTGAGCAAGCTCTCCTGCTGCGCCGGCTGAGGAGCGCGTGCCGCGCTCACCCGCCTCTGCTGACCACAAGTGCTTGCGCAGCCCGGCGAGACGAAGCTGCTGCAACCGGGCAGGCTCTGAAGGGTGGTTCTGCTCACCAGAAGTGCTTGCGCAGCCCGGCGAGGCCCTTGGGGGCGAACAGCATGATGCCGATCAGGAGCAGGCCATACAGCACGAGCCGCCACGCCTCGAGCTCGCGGAAATACTCCTGGAAGCCGATCAGGAGGAAGGCCGCGAACAGCGCCCCCCACAGGCTGCCGCGGCCGCCGACGTAGGCGATGGTGAGGATCTCCACCGTGCGCGGCACCCCGAACTCCTCCGGGGTCGGGGTGAGGATGCCGAGATAGTGGGCGTAGTACGCCCCCAGCACGCCGGTGAGGAAGCTCGCCACCGTGAAGTTGAGCAGCTTGTAGCGGGTGGTGTCGACGGCGAGGCTCTGGGCGGCGAGCTCGTCCTCGCGGATGGCCTTGAAGGCGAGGCCGGCCTTGGAGCGCACGAGCAGGTACATGGCGAGCATGATCAGCGCGCCCAGCACCAGCAGCAGGTAGTAGTAGGTGAGAAGGTTGCCGCGGGCGAAGGAGATGCCGAACAGGTCGGGGAAGGGATCGACCGCGAGCCCGCGCACGCCGCGGGTGTAGCTGTCGGCGTTGGAGATGGTGAAGCGTAAGGCTTCGGCCACGAACCAGGTGGTGAGGCCGAGATAGAGGCCCCGCAGGCGCAGGGTGATGAGCCCTGTGAACAGGCCGAGCAGCGCCGCCGCCGCGCCCCCGATCAAGAGCCCGAGCCAGGGGCTGATCCCGTAGTGGAAGGCGGCCAGCGCCGAGGCGTAGGCGCCCGCCGCGATGAATCCGGCGTAGCCGAAGTTGATCAGCCCGCAGTAGCCGATCATGAGGTCGTAGATGGCCCCGAAGAGGCCGAACATGACCGCCGAGATGAAGATGGTGGTGAGATAGGGGTTGTCCGCGAAGGGCGGCACCAGCACCAGCAGCAGCAGCAAGGCCAGCACCTTGAACAGCCGCATCGGCGTCCAGACCGGACGGGCGGCGGTGGCGAGCGCCCGGTTCACGGCCGCTCTCCCTGCACGGTGAACAGCCCCTGGGGCCTGAAGATGAGCACCAGCACGATCAACAGCGGAGTGAGCACCGCCTGCCAGCCGGCGGAGAGCAGGAAGATGGCGTAGGCCTCCACCACCCCGAGCAGATAGCCGGCGGCGATCGCGCCCGGGATGTTGCCGAGGCCGCCGATGATCACCACCGCGAAGCTCTTCAAGACCGGCTGGTAGCCGACGGTGGGAAAGGCCGGGAAGATCGAGATCAAGAGCGCCCCGGCGATGCCCGCGAGCGCCGCCCCCAGGCCGAAGCCGATGGTGTAGATGCGGGCGATGTCGATGCCGAGGGTCTGGGCCGCCTCGGCGTGCTGGGCGGTGGCGCGGATCGCCTTGCCGAGGGCGGTGAAGCGGATGAAGAGGAACAACAGCCCCACCACGGCCAGCGCGGTGAGGAAGATCGCAAGCCGCTCGTAGGTGATGGTGATGCCGGCGATCTCGAAGCTGCCCGGCAACAGGGTGGTGACGCCGCGCCGGCGCGTGCCGAAGACGATCTGGGCCAGGTTCTGCAGCACCACCATGAGACCGATGGTGAGCACGAAGGAATCCACGAGCCAGTCGCGCCCGGCCCGCCGCCTGAGCGGCTCGACGAGGCCGCGCTCGATGGCCATGCCGACGAAGAACAGCACCACCCCGGCGAACAGGATGCCGGCGATGAAGGGCAGGCCGAGCACGGCGGCCACGAAATACATGCAATAGGTGCCGATCATGAACTGTTCGCCGTGGGCGAAATTGACGATGCCGAGGATGCCGAAGATCAACGACAGGCCGATGCCCATGAGCGCGTACATGGAGCCGCGCACGAGCCCCTGGAAGACGAGCTCGGAGAGGATGAGGGGATCGAGCAGGATCGACCAATCCATCACAACCACTCCCGGACGATGTCCTCGAGCCGATCGCGGAAGCTCTCCACCGGGCCGTGGTGGCTGTTCTCCCCGAGGTTGAGCACGTACACGTAATCCGCGATCTCGATCGCCTTCTTGACGTTCTGGTCCACCATCAGGATGGTGAAGCGTTCCTCCTTGAGCTTGGCGATCTCCTCGTACACCTCGTCGACCAGTTTGGGCATCAGCCCCACCGAGGGCTCGTCCAGGAGCAGGGTGCGGGGCCGGGTCATGGTGATGCGCGCGAGCTCGAGCATGCGCTGCTGGCCGCCGGAAAGCGCCCCCGCGGGGTCGTGGCGCCGTTCCTTGAGCACCGGGAAGCGGGCGTAGATCTCCTCGAAGGCCTGCCGCAGGCGCGCGCGATCGCGGCGGATGGTCCAGCCGCCGAGCTCCAGATTCTCCTCCACCGTCATCGCCGGAAATATGCTGCGCCCCTGGAGCAGCAGGGCGATCCCCTCATCGAGCATCTGGTGCGGGGTGCGGCCGCGGATCGAGCGGCCCTCGTGGAGGATGTCGCCGCGGCTCGGCCGCAGATAGCCGTAGATGGCCCGAAGCAGGGTCGATTTGCCGGCCCCATTCGGTCCGATCACCACGGTCACGAGCCCGTCCCGGGCACACAGATTGACGCCCCGCAGGATCGGCACCTCGCGGCTGTAGCCCACCTCCAGATCGACAATCTCGAGCGCCATGGCTTGTGGTCGTCAG
>JALSGW010000012.1 GCA_026982585.1 Alphaproteobacteria bacterium
CACACCTCGGCATTCAGCCGGATGAAGTCCTCATCGCGCGAGCCCCAGTCGCGCATCATGGCCCGGCGCACCCGCTCGGAGGTGGTGAGCGGACCGGGGGTGAGGAGCAAGGGTTCGCTGTTCATGACCCGCATCCCGGTCGGCTGTCCCGGTTGTTGCAATCGCCGGCGACTTCCGTCAAATCTATCGACTTGATGAACGCATAGACATCACCGATGGACCTCCGGCCGCTGGAAGCGTTCCATACCGTGGTGGAAGAGGGCAGCGTGTCCGCGGCGGCGGCCCGGCTCGGCCTCAGCCAGCCGGCGGTCACCGCGCGATTGCGGGCGCTCGAGGTGCTGTGCGGGCGGGCGTTGTTCCGGCGGCGCGGCAACCGGCTCGAGCTCACCCAGGCGGGACGGGAGCTGCGGCGCCGCACCGAGGCGGCCTTTCGGGTGGCGCGGGATGCGCTGTTGCACGTGCGCGAACAGGGTCGCCTGGATGGCGGTCTCGTGCATCTCGCGGCGGACGGGCCGTTCGAGGTGATGTCCTTGCTCGCTCTTGTGCGCAGGCGGCACCCGGGCCTGCGGCTCCAGCTCGGCCTCGGCAACACCCGTTACGTGCGCGAGGAGCTGGAATCCGGTCGCGTGGATGCCGCCGTGTTGATGGTGGAGGAGGAGCGGTCGGACTGGCACCTGCATCGCCTGGCCGAGGATCGGCTGGTGCTGTTGTTGCCGGTGGGCCATGCGCTGGCCGCGCTGCCCGAGGTGCCGCTTGCTCGTCTTGTGGAGGAGGAGGTGGTGGTGCGGGAGGTGGGGTCCATCACCCGGGCCCTGTTCGACAAGGCCTGTGGGCATGCGGGTGTGCGCATCGCGCCGGCGTGGGAGCTCGGCTCGCGGGAGGCGGTGCGGGAAGCGGTGGCGGCGGGTCTCGGGGTCGGGGTCGGCTTCGCCGCCGAACAGCCGCCCGATCCCAGGCTGGTGGTGCGTCCCATCGCCGGCGTGGAGATGCGCATCGGACGCTATCTCGCCTGTCTCAAGGAGCGGGCGCAGTTGCGTCTGAACGAGGAGCTGTTCCGGGCCGCGCGGCTTTTGACCGCGGCCGGGAGGCCTTAGGGAAGGCGATCCGCACCGCGAGCCCGGGCCGGTTGTCGTCGAGGGTGAGCCTCGCCCGGTGCAGGCGGGCGACCGCGTCCACGAGCGCGAGGCCGAGGCCGTTGCCGGGGGCCGACCGCTCCGGATCCAGGCGCACGAAGCGTTCGAGCGCGCGCTTGCGGTCGGCCGGCGGGATGCCGGGGCCGTTGTCCCGCACCTCGAGCAGCGCAAGCTCCCCGTCCTGCGCCCGGATCCACACCCGTCCGCCCTGGGGCGTGTATTTCACCGCATTGTCGACCAGATTGGCGAGCGCCTGGGCGATCAACTGCCGGTGGCCGCGCACCCGAACCGGCGCATCCGCCTCCAGCGCCAGGCTCACCTCCTTGTCCTCCGCGAGCGGTTCGTAGAGCTCGTGCACGTCGCGGGCGATTTCGGCCAGGTCCACCTCCTCCCATTCCGCCTGCACCGCGCCGCTCTGGGCGCGGGCGATGGCGAGCAGGGCGTCGAAGGTCTGGATCAGCCCGTCCGCCTCGCGCATGGTTTCCTCGAGCAGCTCCCGGGCCTGGCCGGCGTCCAGCCGTCCCATCAGCGCCACTTCGATGCGCGAGCGCATCCGCGTGAGGGGGGTGCGCAGATCGTGGGCGATGTTGTCGGTCACCTCCCGCATCGCCCGCACCAGCTCCTCGATGCGATCCAGCATCTGGTTGAGGTTCTGGGCCAGCTCGTCGAATTCGTCCTCGCTGCCCTCGAGCTGGATGCGGCGGGAGAGTTCCCCCTGCATGATCAGCTTGGTGGCCCGGTTGATGCCCTCGAGGCGGGAGAGGGTGGCGCGGGCGAGCACGAATCCGCCCAGCACCCCGAGCACGATCATGAGGCCGCCGCCGAGCAGGATGGTGTTGGTCAACAGCCGCTGCACCGCCACCCGCATTTCCACATCCCGCCCCACCAAGAGCCGGAAGCGGCCCTGGACCACGAAGGCGCGGGCCAGCGCCTGGCGGCGTTCGAGCTGGCCGTCCGGGCCCTCGCGGGTGAAGGTGAAGCGGATGGTGCCGTCCTCGTTCTCCGACACCGCCTCGGGCCAGCGGATAAGATTGCCCGCAATGCGCCGCCCGTTGTGGTCGACCAGCAGATAGACCCCGCCCCGATTGCGCTCGGGATCGGCGCGGAAGCTCACCACTTCCTTGAGGCCGCGCAGCCCCCGCTGCAGGAATTGTTCCTCGAAGCCCTTGATCTCGGCGTCGATGGTCTCGCGGGTCTGCTGCTCCATGAAATTGACGCTGGACTCGTAGAGGAAGGCCAACAGCGCCATGGCCGAGAGGCTGAAGATGCCGAGATAGGTGAGGGTGAGGCGGAAGGTCGCCGATTTAAGAAGTCTTGTCAGGAGCACGGAGGGTATATCCGGCGCCGCGGACGGTGTGGATGAGCGGGTAGTCGAAGTCCTTGTCGATCTTCTGACGCAGCCGGCTGATGTGGACATCGATGACATTGGTCTGGGGATCGAAGCGATAGTCCCACACCTTCTCGAGCAGCATGGTGCGGGTCATCACCTGTTCGGCGTGGCGCAACAGCACCTCGAGCAGCTTGAACTCCCGGGGCTGGAGCTCGATCTCCCGGCCGGCCCGCTCCACCCGGCGGGTGAGCAGGTCCATGGACAGGTCCCGGTAGCGCAGCACCGTCTCGCGGGCCTCCGCCGGAGCCGCCACCTGGCGCCGCACCAGAGCCTCGAGCCGGGCCAGGAGTTCGGCGAAGGCATAGGGTTTGACCAGATAGTCGTCGCCCCCCGCGCGCAGCCCCTGCACCCGGTCGTCCACCTGGCCGAGCGCCGAGAGGAACAACACCGGCGTCCGGTTGCCGGTCGCGCGCAGGGTGCGCACCAGGGCGATGCCGTCGAGTCCCGGCAGCATGCGGTCCACCACCAGCACGTCGTAGCTGTGGGTCTGGGCGGCGATCAGCCCCTCCTTGCCGTCGTGGACCACGTCCACCACATGGCCGCTCTCGCGAAGCCCCTTGGCCATGAAGGAGGCGGCCTCGCGATCGTCCTCAACGATCAGGACCCGCATCGCCCCGCCCGGTCCGCTGCACCCATTATAGGCGCGCCGGGGGCGGCCCCCAAGGGAGACCGCCCCGGACCTGCTCATCCCGTCGCCTGCAGGCGCACCGCCACGAACAGCGGCCGGCCGTCGCGGAAGATGCGCAACAGCACCGCGGGCTTGCCCGCCTCGCGGGCCTTGCGCACCGCCCGCCGGAGATCGCCGATATCGTCCACCTCCTGGCCGTCGGCGCTGACGATCACATCGCCTTCCCGAAGGCCCTTCTCGGCGGCGGGGCTTTCCGGCTCCACCCCGGTGATCACGACGCCGCCCCGCACCTCCTCCGGCAGGCCGAGCCGCTCCCGCGCCTCGCGGCCGAGCGGCGCCACGGTCAGGCCGAGCCGCGGTGTGGTCATCTCCTCGGGCGGCAAGGCCGCCTGCTGCTCCTCCTCGGGCATCTCGCCGAGGCGCACGGGGATGGTGCGGCGCCGGCCGTCGCGCACCACCGTCACCTCCGCCCGCTGGCCCGGCCCCGCCTGTGCCACCAGCCGGGCGAGGTCGCGGGGATCCTCCACCGCGGTGTCGTTGAAGGCCACCACCACGTCGCCGGGACGGATGCCGGCCTCCTCGGCGGGGCTGTCCGGCTGCACCGAGCTCACCAGGGCACCCCTGGCCTCCTCGAGGCCGAGCGCGGCCGCGGTGTCCTCGTCCACGGTCTGGATCAGCACGCCCAGCCAGCCCCGTTCCACGCGCCCTTCCTCGATGAGCGCCGCCACCACCTCCTTGGCGAGATTGGAGGCGATGGCGAAGCCGATGCCGACGTTGCCGCCGGCGGGTGCGAAAATCAGCGTGTTGACCCCGATCACCTCGCCGTCGAGGTTGAAGGTCGGTCCGCCGGAGTTGCCCCGGTTGATGGGCGCGTCGATCTGCAGGAAGTCGTCGTAGGGGCCGACGCCGAGCTCGCGTTTGGTGGCCGAGACGATGCCGGCGGTGACGGTGCCGCCGAGGCCGAAGGGATTGCCGATGGCGATCACCTTGTCGCCCACCTTGACCTTATCGCTGTCCCCGAACTCGACGTAGGGGAAGGGCCCCTCGCCGTCGAGCTTGAGCACAGCGAGGTCGGTCTTCTCGTCCATGCCCACGAGTTCGGCGTCGAGGGTGGTGCCGTCCTGGAGCGTGACCCGGATGCGGCTCGCCCCCCGCACCACATGGGCGTTGGTCACCACATGGCCGGCTTCGCTGACGATGAACCCGGATCCGACCCCTTCCTCGCGGCGCGGCTCGCGCGGCCCCCGTTCGAAGGGAAAGGGCGCATCCGGGCCGAAGAAGCGGCGCCAGAAGCGGCGGAACTCGGGCGGCATCTCGGGCAGCGTCATCGCCACCGGCCGCTCCCGTTCCACCTCGACGAACACCACCGCCGGCACCACCGCCTCCACCAGCGCCGCATAGGAGCGTTCGAAGTCGGCGGCCCGCCGCACCTCCGCGAGCTTGTCCTGGACCACGCCCGCGGACAAAGGCGCGGCCGCCGCCACAAACAACGCCGCCGCGAGCGCGCCTGCGCCCACCGTCCGATATGCGGCTCGACGTCGCTCCACCATCACGCCTACCTCCTCAGGATGCCTCAGGCTGGGGTGGGACATAGAAAGGCTCTTTAGCGCGGTTTTGCGCCAAGGTGAAAGTTGCGTCATGGATATGGTGGCGCGCCTTTCCGGAAGCGAGTGCCGGGCTCCTTTGGGAGCGGCGCGCGCCTCCCTCGCCCGCGGTGGGGCGGCCGTGCGGTGTGCCGGCGATTGACGGTGGCTCCTTTCCCACGCAACCTTGGTCCGGGGGAGCGGGAGGCCGCATGCGCAATCTGCTGATCCATCTCGAGGCGACATCGACGCTCGATTCGCTGCTCGCCTGCGCCCATCTGGTGGCGCGTCGCTTCGGCTCCTACGTCGAAGGGTTCTACGTCGGCCTCGGTCCCTCCGACATCATCGCCGCTGGAGCCGACGGATTCGTCGCCGCGGCGCCCGAGCTGGTGGCGAGCATCGAACGCGAAGCCAGGGAGCGGGCGGAGCGGATCCGGGAGCGATTCGTGCGCTTCTGGGAATCGCTGGGCGTGCCGCTCGACGGGCAAGGCGAGGGCGTGCGGGTGCGGTGGCGCGAGGATCCGGGCGCCGGCGCCGGGCTCCTCGGTTCGGTGGGGCGGTGCTACGACCTCATCCTGGTCGGCCGGCCGGGCGGCGGCGCCGGCATGGCAGCCCTCGAAAGCGCTCTTTTCGAGGCCGGACGCCCGATCCTGGTGGTTCCCCCGACCCCGCCGGAGAGCCTCGGCCGGCATGTGGTGGTGGCCTGGAACGGCAGCACCGAAAGCGCCCGGACGGTGGCGTTGGCCATGCCCTTTCTCGCCCAGGCGGAGCAGGTGACCGTGCTCACCGTCCGGGAAGGCATGGTGCCGGGGCCGGACGGCGCCGCACTCGCCGCCGCACTCGCCCGTCACGGTCTGTCGGTGGCACGACACGAGGTCTCCCGCGGCGAGGCCAGCGTGGGCGAGACCATCCTCGCCCAATGCCGCGCCGTGGGGGGCGATCTCCTCATCAAGGGCGCCTATACCCAAAGCCGCCTGCGCCAGATGATCTTCGGCGGGGCCACCAGTCACATCCTCCATCATACGGAGGTGCCGGTGGTGATGGCCAACTGAGGCCCGACGCGGGAGCCGACGGTGTCACCGGTCCGGATCGCGCGCCTGGGACTGGTCCTGGTGCTGACCTTCGCCGTGGCGGTCGGGCCCGGAGGGCGGGCCTCGGCGCAGGGGGAGCCGGATCCGGCTCCGGATCCGCTCGAGGCGCTGGCCTCCTGGCTGGAGCGCGCGGATGAGGGCGATGCGCCGCGAAGGAGGCTCGCCGAGCTGATCGCGGCGGCGGGCGGGGCCGGGGCGCTTGTGCGAACCATCGCCCGCCTGGAGAGCAAGCTTCTGGAGTTGCGCGCCGAAAACGACCGGCTCCGCACGCGCATCGCCGAGGGGGATGCGGAGCGGGAGGCGACGCTTGCCGCACGCGCCGAGGAACTTGTGGCCGTCAAGAAGGAGGCGCGGGCGCGGGCGCGGGAAATCCAGACCCTGCGCGATCGGGTCGAGGGTCTCGAGGCCCGGGTGCAGCGGCTTGTCGAGGAAAAGCGGCAGCTGGCCGAGGAGCGGGCGCGGCTTCGGGTGTCGCTCGAGGATGCCACCCGCCAGCTCGAGGAGCTGGCCGCGGCACTCGAACACGCCTGGCGGGAGCGCGACGAACGCGACGAGGCGCTGGCCGACCTGGAGGAGCAGGTCGAAGCGCTGCGCGCCGAACGGGACCGGCTGCGCGCACGGCTGCAAGAACAGGAACGCGCGCGCCAGGGGCTCGCAGAACGCAATGGTCGGGCCCGCGAGCTCGCCCGGCTGGCACTCGCGGAGCTAGAGCGGCTGGAGGGCTTGCGGCGGCAGGCGGAGCGGCGCAACGCCGTGCTGGCCGCACAGCTCGAGGGGCTCCGGGCGGTGCTTGCGCGACGCGGCGCCGAGCTCGATGCGGCGCGCGCGAGCGAGCGCCGGCTCGCCGGCGAGCTGGCCCGGCTGCGCGAAGAGCAGATGCGGCTTTTGCGCGACGGGGTGAGGCGGCTGCTCGAGGGCGAGATCGGCGGACAGATCGCCCCGCTTATGGAATCCGAACAAGCCGCCCGAGAAGAAGCGGAGCGCGCGGGCCTGAACGCGGCGCTCGGCCGTCTCGGCTTTCAGGAGCGCGCGGGGGGCTGGATGCGGCCCGTGCCGTCGGAACCGCCGGTCGGGCTCGCCGCTTTGGTGCGGCGCATA
>JALSGW010000013.1 GCA_026982585.1 Alphaproteobacteria bacterium
GTGGTTTGGTGAGATGTTCGCTCGGCATGCGTTTGGCGCTGATCTTCGCAGCCGAGGCCCGCCTCGTCGAGGCGGCCACCGGTCCGCATGCGCCCGGCGCTCCTCCCGGTCAGGGACCAGGTGCGACCGGCGGCTCGCCGGCAAGCGGCGGGAAGATCTTGCCGGGATTGAGAATGCCCCGGGGATCGAGGGCCCGTTTGATGGCCCGCATCACCTCCACCCCCTCCCCGAGCTCCGCGAGCAGGCTGTCCTGCTTGCCGAGACCGATGCCGTGCTCGCCGGTACAGGTTCCGCCGCAGGCGAGCGCCCGCGCCACCATGCGCCGGTTCACCTCCAAGAGCCGTTCCCACGCATCCGGCTGCTCGGGGTCGAGCAACGCCACCACGTGGAAATTGCCGTCGCCGACATGCCCGAGGATGGTGGCCAAGAGGCCCATTTCCTCGAGATCAGAGCGGGCCTGTCGCACCTGGTCGGCGAGTTTCGAGACCGGTACGCAGACGTCGCTCACCCACGCCCGCCAGCCGGGCCTGAGAGCGAGGGCGGCGTAATAGGCATCGTGGCGGGCGCGCCAGAGGCGGCGGCGCTCCTCGGCCGCACGCGCCCAACGGAATCCGCTCCCGCCGTGGCTCTGGGCGATCGCGCTCGCAGCTTCGGCCTGCTCCTCCACCGCCCGCGCACCGCCGTGGAACTCGTAGAACAGGGTCGGCCGCGGCTCCAGGTCGGCCAGCTTGGAATAGCGGATCGAGGCCTCCATCTGGCGTTCGTCCAGGAGTTCGATGCGGGCGACCGGGATGCCGTGCTGGACGGTCTCCACCACCGCGTCCACCGCCTCCTCCAGCGACGGGAACGGACACACCGCCGCCGCCACCGCCTCGGGCAGCGGCCACAGGCGCAACCGGAGCTCGGTGATCACCCCGAGCGTGCCCTCCGAGCCCAGGAACAAGCGGGTGAGATCGTATCCGGCCGCCGACTTGCGCGCCCTCCCTCCGGTGCGCACGACCCTGCCGTCGGCGAGCACCACGGTAAGCGCCAGGACGTTGTCCCGCATGCCGCCGTAGCGCACCGTATTGGTGCCGGTGGCGCGGGTGGCGGCCATGCCGCCGAGGCTCGCGTCGGCCCCGGGATCCACGGAGAAGAACAGGCCGCGGGAGGCGAGCTCGCGATTGAGTTGCCTCCTGGTCACGCCCGCCTCCACCCGGGCGTCCAGATCCTCCTCGGACACCTCGAGGATGCGGTTCATGCGCGAGAGGTCGAGGGAGACGCCACCGGCCACCGCGCACACCTGGCCCTCAAGCGAGGTGCCGGCGCCGTAGGGGACCACCGGGCAGCCGCAGGCGTGGCAGATCCTGAGGATCTCGGCCACCTCCTCGGTGGATTCGGGAAAGACCACCGCATCCGGAGGCGCGCAGAGGGGATGCGCCTCCCCCCGGCCGTGCTGCTCGCGGACCGCGGGATGACGCGACAACCGCGCCCCGAAGCGCGCCTCGAGCACAGAAAGCGCCTCTGCGATCGCCTTCCGGTCGAACACTCCCTCCCTCCCGCACGGTCTCGTCGATCCAAGCATTAGGGGTGCGCGGGCGGGCGCTCAAGGCTCCGGTGCGGGTTGCGGCACAGGCTGGGGATCTGCCCTCAGGCCGCAAAGGGGCTGATGGGTTGCTGCCGGCCAAGGAGCCTGCGCGCGATCGCCCAGCGATGGACCTCCGAGGGCCCGTCGTAGATGCGGAACGCCCGCAGTTCCAGGAACAGGCGCGCGGTGACGGTCTCGAGCGCGACGCCGAGTCCGCCCATCACCTGCACGCAACGGTCGAGCACCCGGAACAGGGCTTCCGCCACCGCCACCTTGGCGAGCGAGGATTCGTGGCGGGCCCGTTCGCCCCGGTCGAGGAGCCAGGCCACCCACCAGATCCAGTGCCGGCTCGCCCGCAGGTCGAGCTCGTTGTCGGCGAGCGCGAACCCCACCCCCTCGTGGCTGCCGAGCGGGGCGCCGAACACCTCCCGCTTGCGGGCGTAGGCGAGCGCCTGCTCCTGGGCCCGCACCGCGCCGCCCAGCCAGCGCATGCAGTGGGTGAGCCGTGCCGGGGCGAGGCGCAGCTGGGCATAGCGCATCCCCTCGCCGAGGGCGCCCAGGATCCAGGATTCCCGCACCTCCACCCCGTCCAGCGCCACCTCCCAGTGGCCGCCGGTGAAACTGCCGTCGATGGTCTCCTGCTGGCGCACCAGGCGCACGCCGGGCTGGTCCATGGGCATCAGGAACAGGGTCGGGCCGTGGTCGGGCACCTTGGCCATCAGGATGCCGAGCGCCGCACCCTCGGCGCCGGTGATGAACCATTTGCGGCCGCGCACCCGATAGCGGCCGGAGCCCACGGGCTCCGCCACGGTGGCGAGCAGCCCGGGATCGGAGCCGGCGCCGCCCGGTTCGGTCATCAGGAAACAGGAGCGGATCTCGCCGCGGGCGAGCGGCAGCAGCCAGCTCCGTTTCTGTTCCTCGTCTCCGGCCGCAAGCAGCAGGTGCATGTTGCCCTCATCGGGGGCCATGATGTTGAGGGCGGTGGGGCCGAGCGGCGAGTAGCCGGCGGCCTCGAACGCGAGCGCCTGTTCGAGGTGGGTGAGACCGCGGCCCCCGTAGGCGGGCGGCAGGTGAATGGCGAGCAGACCCGCCTTGCGCGCGAGCGCCTGCAGCTCCGAGCGCAGCTCCTCGCTCGGCCCGTGGCGGGTCCAGCGCGGGTCCTGTTCGAAGGGGACGATGTGTTCCTCCACGAACCTCCGGACCTCGAAGTAGAGGTTGCGCTGTTCGGGTGTGAAGGCGAAGTCCACCATGGCTCTCCTCGCGCGCAAGCGTTCAAAAGGCGCGGCCTCGGGCGATCTCCCAGGCGAAGTCGAGCAGGCCCCGGGCGAGGTCGCCGAACTCCCGGTAGCGTTCGCCCTTGAGACTGCCCTGCCGCCACAGCCGGTGGAGCTGGGCGAAGATGCCGACCAGGCGCAGCATCGCCAGAACCCGGTGGAACAGCATGTCGCTGACATCCCGTCCGCTCTCGCGGCCGTAGGCGGCCACCACCTCGCTCCGGGAGAGGAACCCCGGCTCCAAGGTCGGCATCTGTCCGAGCCGCCGCATGGCCTCGGGATCTCCCGGCTCGCTCCAATAGCTGATCAACACCGCGAGGTCGTAGAGCGGATCGCCGCGCGTCGCCATGTCCCAGTCCACCAGGGTGCGCGGGCTGAGGTCGTGCGGGTCGAGCAGCAGATTGTCGAGCTTGAAGTCGTTGTGGAGCAGCGCCACGGCTCGAATCGGCGGCACCCGGCTGCGCAACCATGCCGCCACCTCCTCGAGCAGCGCCGGCGCCTCGTCCCCGAAGGCCGCCCGGCTGCGGGCCAGCCAGCCCTCCACGGCGCGGGCGAGAAACCCCTCCGGGCGGCCGAGCTCGCCGAGCCCGATGCGCCCTGGGGGGATGGTGTGCAGTGTCGCGAGCACCCGCACCAGCGCCAGGCTCAGCCGGCGCCCCACCTCCGCTCCCCCGTGTCCCTCGGGCAGCCGCTCGCGCACCGAAAGCCCGGGCCGGTATTCCATGATCAAAAAGGGCGCCCCCAAGACCTCCGGATCCGATTGATAGAACAGCGGTTCCGGCGCCAGGGGGAAGACCGGATGGAGCGCCTTCAACACCCGGTGTTCGCGTCCCACGTCGTAGGCGCCGCGGGGAAGCGGCCCCTGCGGCGGCCGGCGCAGCACCACATGCCGCCCGTCGATGCGCAGGCGGTAGTTGTAGCAGGCATAGCCGCCCGCGAACTGGCGGGGCGGATCGCTGAGATCGAGCTCGAGGCCGTGGGCGCGCAGATGGTCCCGCAGCCTCTGCCAGTCCTGCGGGATCTGCGCCTCGGGCGCCCGGAAGGGCGGCTCGAAGGATACCGCCATGCCGCCCCTCAGCCGCCGGGGCGGATGGCGCAGGCTCGGATCTCAGGGGCGACGGTGCCGGCGAACCGCTCGAAGTGCTTCGCGAACAGCGCCGCGACCCGGTTCGCCTGGGCCGCATAGGCCTCGGCATCGGACCAGGAGGCGGCGGGATCGAGCAGCCGCTCGTCGACCCCGGGGCAGTGCCGCGGCATCTCGAGGCCGAAGATCGGGTGCCGCCGGGTCGGCACATCGTCGAGCTCGCCGGAGAGCGCCGCCTGGAGCAGGCGACGGGTGACCTCGAGCGGATAGCGCCGGCCGACCCCGTAGCCGCCGCCGTGCCAGCCGGTGTTGACGAGCCAGCAGCGGCTGCGGTGGCGGAGGATGCGCTCGTGCAGCATGCGGGTGTAGACCGCCGCCGGCCGGGGCATGAACGGGGCGCCGAAACAGGCCGAAAAGGCCGCCTTGGGCTCCTTGAGCCCGCGCTCGGTGCCGGCCACCCGGGCGGTGTAGCCGCACAGGAAGTGGTAGGTGGCCTGCTCGGGGGTGAGGCGGCTGATGGGCGGCAACACCCCGAAGGCATCGCAGGTCAGCATGACGATGTCGCGCGGATGACCGGCGCGGCCGCTCTCCTCGCGGTTGGGCACGAAATGGAGCGGGTAGGAGCTGCGGGTGTTCTCGGTGAGCCGGGCGTCGTCGAAGTCCGGCCGTCCGGTGAGGGGATCGAGGACGACGTTCTCCAGGATCGCTCCGAACCGGTTGGAGGCCTGGTAGATCACGGGCTCCGCCTCGGGGTCGAGGTGGATCACCTTGGCGTAACAGCCGCCCTCGAAGTTGAACACGCCCAGATCGCCCCAGCCGTGTTCGTCGTCGCCGATCAGACGGCGGTCCGGATCGGCGGAGAGGGTGGTCTTGCCGGTTCCGGAAAGGCCGAAGAAGAGGGCGACCCTTCCCTGCGCGTCCACATTGGCCGCGCAGTGCATGGGCAGCACCCCCCGTTCCGGCAACAGATAGTTGAGGACCGTGAAAATGCCCTTCTTGATCTCGCCGGCGTAGGATGTGTTGACCACCAGGAGGATTCGCTCGGCGAAATCGAGGGCGATCAGGGTCTCGCTGCGGGTGCCGTCCCTTTTGGGATCGACCCGGAAGTTGGGCAGGTGGAGCACGAGCCAGTCGGGCGCGAAGTCCTCGAGCTCCTCACCCGCCGGCCGCAGGAACATGTTGCGGGCAAAGAGCGCGTGCCAGGCGTTCTCGCTCATCACCCGAAGGCGCAGCCGCAGCCCGGGGTCGGCGCAGGCATACAGGTCCTGCACGAACAGGGGTCGGTTCGCGGCATAGGCCCGGGCGCGCTCCAGGATGCGGCGGAACCGCGCGGGATCGAGCGGCTGGTTGTGCTCGCCCCAGTCCACCTGGTCGGCGATCGAGGGGTGCGCCACCAGATATTTGTCCTTGGGGGACCGGCCGGTGAATACGCCGGTCTCCACCACGAGCGCGCCCTCGGCGGCCAGCCGGCCCTCGCCGCGGCGCACCGCGGCGGTCACCAGTTGCGCGGTGGCGAGCCGCGCAAGCCGCGGCGCCTGGGCGGTTCGCTCGGCGGCCCTCGCCTCTGCCGTCCGTGCCCACATCGCTCTCTCCCCTTCACCTGTCCAACCCGCCTCTCCGGTCTCGGCGATGACCCCGGCCGGGCCGCTGCCACCCCCGCCTCGGGGTCCGCCGGGCGCAAGACCGCACCCTCTCCCCGCAGCCTGGAATCCGCTGCAGGCGGTGCCAAGCGCCGCCGCCCGGGAGTCGTACCGAGGTAAGCAGATCGAGGCGGCGCAGACCAGCCCGCCGCCACCCAGGCCCTATATGGGGCGGTCGGCGGCCGGGCGCGAGGGTGCCTTAGGCGGCGGAACGCAACGCCAGCCGGTCCCACACCTCGCCGAGCGCACCCACGAGCGCCTCCATCTCCGCGTCCCCATGCAATGGGCTCGGGGTGATGCGCAGCCGCTCGGTGCCCCGAGGCACGGTGGGATAGTTGATCGGCTGGATGTAGATGCCGTGGTCGGCCAGCAGCAGGTCCGACGCCTGTTTGCAGCGGACCGGATCGCCCACCAGCACCGGCACGATGTGGGTGGTGGAGGGCAGCATGGCGATCCCCGCCTCGGCCAGCCGGCGCTTGAGCGTTCGGGCGCGCTCCTGGTGCCGGGCGCGCAGGCGCCGCCCCTCCTCGCCGGCGAGCAGGCGCACCGCGGCCAAGGCACCCCCGACCGTGGCGGGAGTGAGGGAGGTGGTGAAGATGAACCCGGATGCGTAGGAGCGCACGCAGTCCACCACCGCCCGCGCGCCGGCGATGTAGCCGCCCATGCAGCCGAAGGCCTTGGCGAGCGTGCCCTGGATGACGTCGATGCGCCCGGCGAGGCCGAGTTCCTCCGCCTTGCCGGCCCCCCGCTCGCCGTACATCCCCACCGCGTGCACCTCATCGAGATAGGTCATCGCCCCGTAGCGCTCGGCCAGTTCGACGATGTCGGCGATGGGGGCGACGTCGCCCTCCATGGAATACACGCTCTCGAACACGATCAGCTTGGGCCGGTCCCGGGGTTGCTCCCGCAACAGCGCTTCCAGATGATCGGGATCGTTGTGGCGGAAGATCTTCTTCTCGCACCGGGCGCTGCGCACGCCGGCGATCATGGAGGCGTGGTTGAGCGCATCGGAGAAGATCACGCAATCCGGCAGGAGCCTGGCGATGGTGCTGATGGCCGCCTCGTTGGCCACATAGCCGGAGGTGAACAAAAGCGCCATCTCCTTGCCGTGCAGACGGGCGAGTTCCTCCTCGAGCAGCACGTGCAGATGGGTGGTGCCGGAGATGTTGCGGGTGCCGCCCGCCCCCGCGCCGTAGGACAGCAGCGCCTCGCGGGCCGCCCTTAACACCTCGGGATGCTGGCCCATGCCGAGGTAGTCGTTGGAGCACCAGACGGTGATCGGTCTGGGGCTCCCGTCGCCGTGGAAGAGGGCGCGG
>JALSGW010000014.1 GCA_026982585.1 Alphaproteobacteria bacterium
TGATGAAGGAGCTGCCGTAGAAGGTCACCTCGCAGCTGGTGCCGATTTCCCGGCCGATGCGGTTGGCGGCCAGCACCGGCACCATGTTGGCCGCCGCATGTCCCTGCATCACCCGCCGCCAGTGATCGCGGCTGTCGTAGTCGGGATCCTGCGGCTCCGAGCCGATGGCGGTGGGATAGAGGAGGAGGTCCGCTCCGGCCAGGGCCATGATCCGCGCCGCCTCCGGAAACCACTGGTCCCAGCAGATTCCCACCCCGATGCGGGCCACCCGGGTGCTCCACACCCGAAAACCGCCGTCTCCGGGCCGGAAGTAGTACTTCTCCTGGTAGCCGGGTCCGTCCGGGATGTGGCTCTTGCGGTAGACGCCGAGCACCGCTCCGTCGGCGTCGATCACCGCCACGCTGTTGAAGAACACCTGCTCCGCGCGCTCGAAAAAGCTCACCGGCAGCACCACCCCGAGCGCCCGGGCGAGGCTTTGCATGCGTGTGACCACCGGATGGCCTTCAAGCGGGTGGGCGAGGGCGAAATGGGCGGGATCCTGGTCCTTGCAGAAATAGGGATGGGCGAAGAGCTCCGGCAGCAGGACCAGCTGCGCTCCCGCCCCAGCCGCCCTCCGCACCCACATCTCCGCCCGCCTGAGATTGTCCTCGAGATCGCCGCCGCAGGCCATCTGAACCACCGCGACCCGGACCGTGGCCATTTCCCGGCCTCCCTGCGTCCTCACCCGGCGCCCCCGCCCCGCCCCGCCGAGGGCGGAACGGCGCGACCCAGGTAATGGTAGGTGAAGATCCGCGGCCCGGGAACGAGATAGCCGGTGATGACGGATTGCGGCAAAAGCCCGGCCCTCTCGATGAGGGCCGGGATGGGCCGGTCGAGATGACACCCGCCGGCCACCGCCCGCCACAGGGGCGTGAGCCGCTGCTGCCAGCGGGCCACCTCGGGATCCGCGCTCAACCCGTGTTCCACGAACAGGAAGCGTCCCCCGGGCCGCAGCACCCGCCGCAGCTCGGAAAGCGCCCGCTCGATGCCGGCGATCGAGCACAGGGTCCAGCTGCTCACCACCGTGTCCACGCTCGCGTCCTCAAGAGGCAGCTCCTCCGCACTGCCCTCGTACAGCACCACCTCGAACGGCACCCAGCTCGCCCGCCGCCGCGCCCGGGCGAGCAGCCGCGGCTGGGGATCGATGCCGACCAGCCGCTCGACCTCGCGCCCGTAGAAGGGAAGGTTGAGGCCGCTGCCGATGCCGAGCTCGAGCACCACCCCGCGCGCGGCACCGGCCACCCGCCGCCGCAGGGGTTCGAGGCGCCGGCTTCGCATCACCGCATGGATGAGGCACGGCAGCACCCGATCGTTCCACATGATCACACCCGCACGGCGAGGAAGTTGGCGATCAGCGCGTGCCCCTGTTCGCTCAACACCGATTCGGGGTGGAACTGGACGCCGAAGGTCGGGTGATGGCGGTGTTCCAGGGCCATGATCTCCCCCTCCGGACTCCAGGCGGTCACCCGCAGACAATGAGGCAGCCCCTCCGCCGCCACCACCAGGGAATGGTAGCGGGTCACCCGAAGGGGATTGGGCAGGCCGCGGAAAAGCGGGCTCGGCCGGTGGCGGACGAGCGAGGTCTTGCCGTGCATCGGGCGCCGGGCGCGGCGGATGCGGGCGCCGAAGGCGGCACCGACGGCCTGGTGGCCGAGACAGACCCCGAGGATCGGAACCCGCCCCGAAAACCGGCGCACGAGCGGCATCGAGATCCCCGCCTGTTCCGGCCCGCAGGGACCCGGGGAGAGGATGATGTGACTCGGAGCGAGCCGCTCGATCTCCTCCAAGGACAGGGCGTCGTTGCGCACCACCCGCCGCGGCCGGCCGAGCTCCCCCACATAGCGGGCGAGATTGAACACGAAGCTGTCGTAATTGTCGATCAGCAGGATCACCTCCAGCCCCGGAGCGCTCGCAACAGGCCCTCGGCCTTGGCGAGGGTCTCCTCATATTCGGCCGCCGGCACGCTGTCGGCCACGATTCCGCCGCCGACGTGGAACTGCACCTGTCCCCGGCGCATCACGAGAGTGCGGATGACGATGCTGCTGTCCATCCAACCCGAGAAGCCCAGCCAGGCGATGGATCCGCAATAGGGACCCCGCCGCACCGGCTCAAGCTCGGCGATGATCTCCATGGCGCGGATCTTGGGAGCACCGGTGATGGAGCCGCCGGGAAAGGCGGCGCGCAGCAGATCGACCGCATCACAACCGGGGCGAAGCACCCCCCGGACGGTTGAGACCAGATGGTGGACGTGGGCGAAAGACTCGAGCGTGCACAACTCCGGCACCTCCACGCTGCCATCCCGGCACACCTTGGACAGGTCGTTGCGCAAGAGATCCACGATCATCACGTTCTCGGCGCGGTCCTTCTCGCTTTCCACAAGCTCCCGCGCGAGGCGCCGGTCCTCCACATCCTCCCGGGCCCGCGGACGGGTGCCCTTGATCGGGCGGGTCTCCACCCGACCGTCCTCGAGCTTGAGGAACCGTTCCGGCGAGGCCGAGGCGATCGCGCGTTCGCCCCACAGCAAAAGGGCGGCGAAGGGCGCCGGGTTCACCGTCCGAAGCCGCCGGTAGAGGGTGAAGGGATCGAGGCCGGCAGGACAGGCGACGTGGAACCTTTGGGCCAGGTTGGCCTGGAAGACGTCGCCCGCGTGGATGTAGTCCACCACCCGCTGGATCGCCCGCTCGAAGGCTTCGCGGGTGAAGTCGGAGCGGATGGCGATCGGCCAGCGGCACCCTTCCACGGGCGCAAGCGGCCGCACCTCCCCGAGCCATTCCCGGGCCTGCCGAAGACGCACTTCGGCCCGCTGCTGCCTGGCGGCGGGATCGCTCTCGGGCAGGCCCGTGGAGAGCACATACAGCCGTCGGCTCAGCTGGTCGAAGGCGAACACCAGATCGAAGAAGGCGGCGATCAGATCGGGGAAGGGGAGCGGATCCCGCTCCGCCGTCGGCACACGCTCGAGGTGGTGGCCCAGCTCGTAGGCGAGACAGGCCACCGCCCCGCCCTGGAAGGGCGGAAGCCCTTCCCGGTGGGGAAGGCGGAAGCGCCGGAGATGTTCTCCGAACACCGCAAGCGGATCGCCGAACAGCCTTCGCCGGCCCAGCCCCACGCGTCCGTCCCGGCTCTCGAGGGTCAAGAAGGGGTCGGCGCAGACATAGCTGTGGCGCCCCAAGCGGGCGTCGGGCAGGGCCGAATCCAGCCAGACGCAGACGGTCGAGCGGGCCCTCAAGAGCGCGCACAGCGCCTCCGGCTCCACCCACGGATGCTCATGGACCAGCACGCCACCCGCCCCGGAACCGCCTCCGGCGGCAGGTCTAGGACCGCCGGCTCGGCCATCAAGCCCCGGTGCGTTCGCCGCCCGCTGCACTAGAAGAGCGGCGGGGGAAGCGGCGGAAACCGCTCCTTGATGCGCTTGAAGAGCAGGTCGCGCAGGGCCCGATAATGTTGGAGCCGCTGCTCGCGGCTGCCCTCGAACAGGCTCGGGTCCGGCGTTGGCCAGTATTCGATGTCGGTGGCGTTGTTGCGGGTGAGCTCCACCGCCCGGTGCTGGGCCTCCGGCGAGAGCGAGATGATGAGGTCGAAGCATTCGTCCTCGAGGTCGTCGAAGGTCTTGGCCCGGTGGCGGGAGAGGTCGATGCCGATCTCGTCCATCACCTCCACCGCGAAGGGATCGACCACACCCCGCCGCACTCCCACGCTGTCCACGAACATGTGCCGGCCGTGCAGATACTTGAGCATCGCCTCGGCCATGGGCGAGCGGATGGCGTTGTGGGTGCAGGCGAACAGGACCGCGCTCGGAAGCTCCACCATCCATCAGCCGCGCAGATGCAGCACGCACACGAGGGTGAACAGGCGCCGGGCGGTGTCGGCGTCCATCTCCACCCGAGGGGCAAGGGCGTGGCGCAACAGCTCCGATCCTTCGTCGTGCAGGCTGCGACGGGCCATGTCGAGGGTCTCGATGCGGCTCGGCGACGCACCCTTGATGGCCTCGAAATAGCTCTCGCAGACCATGAAGTAGTCCTTGATGGTCTTGCGCAGGGGACGGACGGGCAGGTGCAGCTCCGTCTGCGCGTTCCCCTCATGGCTTTGGACGTGCAGGATCAAGGTGGCGTCGCGCAGCGAGAGATGAAGCGCGTAGGGCCCCCTGAAACCGTCCTTGAGCCGGAATCGGTTGCTCTCGAGGAGGTCGAAGATGGCGACGTTGCGCTCGTGCGCGACCTCCGGGTTCCAGCGCAGGATGCTCTTCTCGTCGAGGGTGATGGCGACGATGCGGTCGCGGGATTCCGTCAAGCTCGCTCCTCAAGCCGCATTTCCACCGCCCGGGCGTGGGCCTCGAGCCCCTCGGCCCGGGCCAAGGTGACCGCATCCGGTCCGAGGCGCCAAAACCCCTCCTGGCCCACGGACAGCACCGTGGTGCGTTTGAGGAAGTCCCACACCCCCAGCCCCGAGGCGAAGCGGGCGGTGCGGGAGGTGGGCAGCACATGGTTGGGCCCGCCGACATAATCCCCGATCACTTCGGCGCTGAGCGGCCCCAGGAACACCGCCCCGGCGTGGCGCACCCCGGACAGCAACTGCTCGGCCTCCTGCGTCATCAGCTGCAGATGTTCCGGGGCCAGCGCGTTCGCGAGCTCCACCGCCTCTTCGAGGGACCGGGCCCGGATGAGCGCGCCCTCCCGCTCCCAACTGGCCCGCGCGATCGCCTCCCGGGGCAGGGTCCGAAGCTGGCGCTCGACCTCGGCGGCCACCGCATCCAAAAGGGCGGGATCGTCGGCGATCACGACCGTCTGCGCGCGTTCGTCGTGTTCCGCCTGGGAGAGCAGATCGGCCGCCACCCAGCGCGGATTCTGATGGCGATCCGCGATCACCACCAGTTCCGACGGGCCGGCGATGAGGTCGATGCCCACCCGGCCGAACAGCTGGCGCTTGGCCTCGGCCACATAGGCGTTGCCGGGCCCGACGATCTTATCCACCCGGGGCACGGTCGCGGTACCGTAAGCGAGGGCGGCGATCGCCTGGGCGCCGCCGATACGGTAGATCTCGTCCACCCCGGCGATCTCGGCCGCCACCAGCACCCTCGGGTCGAGTTCGCCCTCCGGCGCCGGCACCGCCATCACCAGACGGCGGCAGCCCGCGACCCGCGCGGGAATGGCGTTCATCAAGACCGAGCTGGGATAGGCCGCCCTGCCTCCGGGCACGTACAACCCCACCGTCTCGATCGGGGTCCACCGCCAGCCGAGCTTGACACCGAGGGCGTCGGTGAAACGTTCCTCGCCGGGCAGTTGTCTCTCGTGAAAGTCCCGGATGCGCTCTGCTGCGCGCTCGAGCGCCGCACACACCTGCGGCGCGGTGCGCCGCCTGGCGTCCTCGAGTTCCCCCGCTTCCACCCGCAGCCCGCGAGGATCGAGGCGCACACCGTCGAAGCGCTCGGTGAAGGCGACGAGCGCCGCATCGCCTTCGGTCCGCACCGCGTCCAGGATCGCCCGCACCTGGTCGCGCACATCGGCCTCCTCCTCCCGCCGCCGCTCCACATAGGCCCGAAAGCGCTCCGGGAAGTCGGCCAAAGCGGCGTCGAGGCGCAGGGGCATGCTAGGAATCCTCCTCCAGCACCGGATGGGCGGGCGGCGTGGGCGCCGGACGGGGCTCGCCGAAATCCTCGAGCCAGGCCCGGATGCAGTCGCTCTCGAGCCGGATCTCGGCGCCGCCCGCGAACACCAGCCGGATATGGACGAGACAGGATGCGCCCGGCTCGGTGGCGATGGTGAGCAGGGACAGCTCCTTGTCCGGCTGGCCGAGGTCGAGGCCGCGATGGCGCACCGCCTCGATGTCGAGGAAACCGAGCACACAGGAGGTCTCGGTGAGCCCGTCGCAGGCCGCGCAGGGATCGGGCAGACATTCCCGTCGATAGCGCCGCAGCGCCACCAGGAAACGCCGGGCCTCGGGATCGAACACCATCTCCTTGAGCGGCGCCCGGGCGTCCTGCAGCACCGCCGCCATCACCGCCAGATCCTCGGCGTCCTCGGCCCGCAGCTTCAAGGGTCCCCGGTCCATCAGCTCAACCGTTCGATGCGCGCGCCCACCTGGGCGAGTTTGCCCTCGAGGCGCTCATAGCCCCGATCCAGATGATAGACCCGATGGATCTCGGTTTCACCCTGCGCCGCCAGCGCCGCCAGCACCAGGCACACCGAGGCGCGCAGGTCGGTGGCCATCACCGGAGCACCCTTGAGCGCTTTCACCCCGCGTACGAGCGCGCTCGATCCGTGCACGGTGATGCGCGCGCCCATGCGCAGCAGCTCCGGCACATGCATGAACCGGTTCTCGAAGATGGTCTCGGTGATCATGGCAGCACCGTCGGCCAGGCACATGAGCGCCATGAACTGGGCCTGCAGATCGGTGGCGAAGCCCGGATAGGGCAGGGTCATGACATCCACCCCGACGAGGCCCCCGCTCCCCCGTTCGGCGAGCAGCCCGTGGGCGGTGGGGGTCAGCACCACGCCCGCCTCGCGCAACACCTCGGCGGCGGCGCCGAGCAGTTCCATGCGTCCGCCCACGAGCTCCAGCGAACCGCCGGTGATGGCGGCGGCCATGGCGTAGGTGCCGGTCTCGATGCGATCGGGCAGGATGACGTGGCGGGCTCCCGCAAGCCGCTCCACACCCTCGATCTCGATGCGGCTCGTGCCGGCGCCGGCGATCCGCGCCCCCATGGCCTCGAGGCAGCGGGCCAGGTCCGCCACCTCCGGCTCCTGGGCGGCCTCCTCGATCACCGTGGTGCCGCGGGCAAGCGCCGCCGCCATCATCAGGTTCTCGGTGGC
>JALSGW010000015.1 GCA_026982585.1 Alphaproteobacteria bacterium
GCCATTCCATGGGTGCGCTCGTGGCCCTCGAGGCGGCCGTACGGATGCCGGCGACAGCGCTGGTCCTGATCGGTGCTGCGGCGCGCATGCCGGTCCATCCCCGGCTGCTCGCCCTGGCCGAGCGCGCACCCGAGGCCGCCGCGCGCGTCATGGCCGCCTGGAGCCTCCCGGCGGTGCGGCGTTTCGGCGCCCAGCCGCTTCCGGGCCTGTGGCTGCCCCAGGCTGTGGTGCGCATGATCGGCGACGGTCCATCGGGTGTTCTCGCCGGTGACCTTCGCGCCTGTGAGACCTATCGGGACGGCATCCAGCGGGCAGGCGAGCTGCACTTGCCGGTGCTGGTGGTGGCCGGGGAGCGGGACCGCATGGTGCCGCCCAAGGCCGCACGCGCACTCGCCGACGCCTTGCCCGACGCGCGGCTCGCGCTGCTTTCGGAGGTGGGGCACCTGCCCCCGTTGGAGCGGCCCGCAGCGCTGGTGCGGTGCGTTGGGGACTTCCTCGCAGGCGGGGATCCGGCGTCTCAGAGCCGCAGCGGCCCGTAGGCGAGATCGGGCAGGAAGGTGGACAGCGCCGGGATGTAGGTGACCAGCACCAGGAAGACGAGCAGGATCATCAGCCACGGCAGGGCCGCGCGCACCACCTGCAACACCGGCATGCCGGTAATACCGGAGGTGACGAACAGGTTCAGCCCGACCGGCGGGGTGATCATGCCGATCTCCATGTTCACCACCATGATGATGCCGAGATGGATGGGATCGATGCCGAGCTCCACCGCGATGGGAAAGAGGATCGGCGCCATGATGAGCAGGATCGCCGAGGGCTCCATGAAGTTGCCGGCGATCAACAGCAGGATGTTGACCACGATGAGATAGGACCACCACTCGAAGCCGGCCTCCACGATCCATTGGGTGATGGTGTGGGGGATGCGCTCGGTGGTCAGCACGTGGGCGAACAGCATCGCGTTGGCGATGATGAAGAGCAGCATGATGGTGGTCTTGCCCGCCTCGAGCATCACCCGGCGGGTATCCGGATGCACCATGGCCGCCGGCAGGTAGACCAGGAGCTCGAACAGGGACCGGAGGAGCGCCCGCGCCGGCCGTTCCACACCCCGCCGGGGTGCCAGCAGCAGGAATGCGGCAAGGCCCAGGCCGGTGAGGCCGAGGCCGAGCAGCCCGCGGTCGGTGCGGAAGGTGCCGCTCGCGAGGCCGAAGCCGAAGGTGAGCGCCGCCACCAGCAGCACCAGCGCCATCCCGTGGGTGGTGGTGGCGCCGGCGCGCTCCTTGAGCGGCCCCATGTCGCGGTAGACGAAACAGGCGATCAGAAAGGCGTAGACCGCCGATACCGCCGCCGCCTCGGTGGGGGTGAAGATGCCGCCGTAGATGCCGCCCATGATGATGACGATGAGCAAAAGCCCCCAGATGCTCTCGCCCAGCCCTTCGAGCCACACGAGCCAGGGCACCCGCGGCTGGCGCGGCAGGTTCAGCATGCGCGCGCGGATGGCGATGCCGGCCATGAGCATGAGGCCGGCGATGACGCCGGGGATCACGCCGGCCAGGAACAGCCGCCCCACCGACTGGTCGGTGGCGGCGGCGTAGACCACCATGACGATCGAGGGGGGAATCAGGATCCCCAGCGTGCCGGCGTTGGAGATCACGCCGGCCGCGAACTCGAGGCGATAGCCGGCGCGCACCATGCCGGCGATGGCGATCGAGCCGATCGCCACCACGGTGGCCGGCGAGGAGCCGGAGACGGCGGCGAACAGCATGCAGGCGAGCACCCCCGCCATGGCCAGCCCGCCGCGGTAGTGGCCGACGCTGGCAATCGCGAAGTCGATGAGACGACGGGCCACGCCGCCGGTGGTGAGGAAGGCGGAGGCGAGGATGAAGAAGGGGATCGCAAGGAGCGTGTAATGCTCCATGGTCTCGAACAGCTTGAGGGCGATCGAGGCGAGGCTGTCCTCGGAGAAGAGGAGGATCACCAGCACGCTCGAGAGCCCCAGCGCAACCGCGATGGGGGCGCCGATCAGGAGCAGGGCGAAGAGGGTGATGAAGAGGGTGGCGATGGCCACCTTACGCACCCCCTCCCGGTTGCTGGTCCTCCCGTCGCTCGCCCAGGATCTCGCGGATGGTGTCCCGGGCTTCGTCGGCGAGCAGCGAGGTGCGCTCGCCCTTGAGGATCTGCCAGGCCGCCTGCAGCACCCGCAGCACGAACAGCCCCATGCCGATCAACAACGCGCTGTACGGGACCCAACGCGGCACCGGCAGATCGATGGCGAGGATGCCGAGCTGGTAGAGCTTGGAGACGTAGGTCCAGGCGCCGGCCAGGATGAGCCCCGCATAGAGCAGCGCGGCGGCCACGGTGATCAGGCCGAAGATGCGCTGGATGCGTCCGGGAAACAGTTTGACGAAGGCATCGACGCCGAGATGGGCGTTGCGCTTCACCCCGTAGGAGACGCCGAGCAGCACCAGCCAGGCGAAGCTGAAGGTGGTGAGCTCGAGCGCCCACACCGCTCCGGCATTGAACACATAGCGCGCCACCACCTGGGTGAAGGTGACCAGCACCATCACCGCAAACAGCAGGGCGAGCAGCATCTCCTCCGCCCGGGCCAGGAAACGGGCCAGCAACGAGAGCAACGCGATCCCCAAGACGAGGAACGAGAGGCGGCGGAGCCCGGTTCAGGGCTCCGCCCGCCGTTTCCGGTTCAGGACTCCCCGTTGGCGGCGATGGCCGCTTCGAGCACGTCCTCGCCGATGTCGTCCTTGAACTGCTCCCACACCGGCAGCATGGCCTGGCGCCAGGCCTCGCGCTGCTCGGGGGTGAGCTGGCGCACCTCCACCCCCGCTTCGATGATCTTCTGCTTGGCCTCCTGGTTGAGCTTCTCGGCGGTGGAGTTGGCGAGCTCGGTGGCCTCGTCGAGGCAGGCGCGCAGCTCGCTTCGGATGTCGTCCGGGAGTCCCTCCCAGAACTCCTTGCTGGTCACCACCAGATACGAAATGATCCCGTGGTTGGACTCCGTGATGCCGTCCTGGACCTCGTAGAATTTCTTGGTGTAGATGTTCGTCCAGGTGTTCTCCTGGCCGTCCACCACGCCCTGCTGGAGCGCCCCGTACACCTCCGCGAAGGCCATCTTCTGGGGCACCGCACCGAGCGCCTCGAACTGCGCCTCGAGAACGTCCGACTGCTGGATGCGGAACTTGAGCCCCTTGGCGTCCTCGGGCACGAGCAGCGGCTTGTTGGCCGAGATCTGCTTCATGCCGTTGATCCAGTAGTCGAGTCCGAGCAGCCCCTTGTCCTCCATGGCGCGCAGGAGCTCGCGTCCCTTCTCGCTCTTCATGAAGCGCAGCACCGCGTCCAGGTCGTCGAACAGGAACGGCAGGTCGAAGACGCGGTACTTGAGGGTGAAACGCTCGAACTTGGAGAGCGAGGGCGCCGCCATCTGGACGTCGCCGAGCAGCAGCGCCTCGAGCACCTTGTCGTCGTTGTAGAGCTGGCTGTTGGGGTAGACTTCCACCCGAA
This sequence comes from Alphaproteobacteria bacterium, assembly GCA_026982585.1. Lineage (GTDB taxonomy): Bacteria > Pseudomonadota > Alphaproteobacteria > Geminicoccales > Geminicoccaceae > HRBIN39. The sequence goes on from JALSGW010000015.1 coordinate 3,514, forward strand.
CCCGGCCGTCGAGCTCGGGATTGCCGTTGACGCAGTCGGCGAAGGCCTGGGCGGCGAGCCCCTTGGGATGGTTCTCGGGTGAGACCACGTGGCTGAACTTGATGACGATCTGCGCCTGTGCGCTGGCACCCACCGCGAGCGCGGTGACGAAGGCGGCGGTGGAGAGCAACCGGGCCGTAAGTCGCATCGCTGGGCTTCCTCCTGTCCTGCTCCCTGGGCCGCGACCGGAAGGGGACCCCTTCCCTCGCGCGCCCCTCTTTACCAGATCGCATCCAAAGGGGCCACCGTCATGCGGTCTGTGCGCGCCCGGCGCCTTGATTGCGCGGCCGGTTGAATTCTGCCATGGTTGGGCCTAGCTCCATGAGGCCAACGTGGGGCGGGTGGCCAAAGCCAGAGGAGTGCTCATGAGCATCGGCATTTGGCAGGTGGTGCTGATCCTGCTGATCGTGCTCATCATCTTCGGTGCCGGCAAGCTGCCGAAGGTGATGGGCGATCTCGCCAAGGGCGTGCGCAACTTCAAGAAGGGTCTGCAGGAGGACGAGGAGGAGGAGGCCAAGCCCAAGCCCATCGCCGCCGACGAGGCGGGAGCGGGCGGCGCCTCCGCGGCGCCGGTGGTGGAGGCTTCGGTGCGCAAGGACGAACCGGCCAAGAGCTGAGCCCCGGCCGCCCCGGGCGGAGGGCCGAGATGTTCGACATCGGCTGGTCCGAGATGTTCATCATCCTGCTGGTGGCGGTGCTCGTCATCGGCCCCAGGGACCTGCCGAAAATGGCCCGCACGGTGGGGCGTTGGGTGGGGCGTGCGCGGGCCATGGCGCGCGACTTCCAGCGCTCCATCGACGACATGATCCGGGAGGCCGAACTCGATGAGATCAAGCGCCAGGTGGACCGCATGGGCACCACCGATCTCGCCGGCGAACTCAACAAGGCGGTGGACCCCAAGGGCGAGCTCACAAAGGCGCTCGATCTCTCCGACATCGACGCCCCCAAGACCTCCTCTCCCGCGCCGGCCCCGGAAAAGGAAAGCAAGCCCGCAGCGAGCGGGCCCGGCGAGGGCGAGGGGCGCAAGCCCGAGGTGGCCCCGACGGACAAGGGCTGAGCCGCCGTGCTGAAGGACATCGACGATCGGGAGATGCCCCTGCTCGATCACCTGATCGAGCTGCGCAACCGCTTGATGTACTCAGTGGCGGCGGTCCTGATCGGCTTCGTCGTCTCCTACATCTTCGCGGACGACATCTACCGCTTCCTCACCGCCCCGCTCGCCGAGATCTGCCTGGAGAACGTCCGCGCCGACCAGAAACCCCTGTGCACCCGCATGATCTACACGGGCCTCACCGAGGCCTTCTTCACCTATCTCAAGGTCGCCTTCTTCGCCGGGGCCTTCCTCGCCTTCCCCTATGTCGCCACCCAGCTCTGGCTGTTCATCGCCCCCGGTCTCTACCGCCACGAGAAGGAGGCGCTGTTGCCCTTCCTGGTGGCCACCCCCATCCTGTTCTTCCTCGGCGGGGCGATGGTCTATTACTTCATCTTCCCCTTGGCCTGGAAGTTCTTCCTGAGCTTCCAGACGCCGGGTGCGGAGGGCTCGCTTCCCATCGAACTCGAGGCGCGGGTCGGGGAATATCTCGATCTCGTGATGAAGCTCATCTTCGCCTTCGGCATCTCCTTCCAGCTGCCGGTGGCGCTGACCCTGATGGGGCGGGTGGGGATGGTCACCTCCAAGGGTCTCGCCCGCAACCGCAAGTACGCCATTGTCGCGGTCTTTGCCGCGGCGGCGGTGCTCACGCCGCCGGACGTGATCAGCCAGGTGGGGCTGGCGCTGCCCATCCTCGCCCTCTACGAGGCCTCCATCTTCATGGTGCGGCTGGCCGAGAAGCGCCGCCGGGAGGCGGAGGAGGAGGACGAGGAGGAGGAGCAGGAGGAGGCCCAGGGCCCGGTGTCCCGTTGACCGTCCGGTCGATGACGTCCTGAGGCTTGCCCACGCCTGCGGGAGGATGGGGTGATCGATCTTCGCTGGCTGCGCGACCATCCGGATCGCTACGACGCCATGCTGGCCCGGCGCGGTCTTCCCCCCGCGGCCGGGGAGGTTTTGGCCCTGGATCGGGAGAAGCGGGCTTTGGAGACGGCGCTCCAGGAGGACCAGGCGCTCCGCAACCGGCTGTCGCGGGAGATCGGCGAACGCCGGCGGCGCGGCGAGGAGGTCGGCGCGCTGGTGGCGCAGGTGGCGGAGCTCAAGGCGCACATCCAGGAGCGGGAGGCCCGCCTGCGCGAGCTGGAATCGCAACTCGAGGCGCGGCTTCTCGAGCTTCCGAACCTGCTCGCCGAGGACGTGCCGGATGGGCGCGACGAGAGCGGCAACCGGCTCGAGCGGGAGGTGGGGCGGCCGCGCGGTTTTCCCTTCCCGCCCCGATCCCACGAACAGATCGGCGCCGCGCTGGGCATGGACTTCGCCCGGGCGGCCAAGATCGCCGGCAGCCGTTTCGTGGTGCTGTGGGACGGGCTCGCCCGGCTCGAGCGGGCGCTCGTGCAGTTCATGCTCGATCTCCACGTGCGCGAGCACGGCTACCGCGAGGTGTGGGTGCCGTATCTGGTGCGGGAGCGGGCCCTGGTGGGCACCGGGCAGCTGCCGAAGTTTGCGGAGGACCTGTTCCGCACCGAGCAGGGCCTGTGGCTGATCCCCACCGCCGAGGTGCCGCTCGCCAATCTGGTGGCCGAGGACATTTTGGAGGAGGCGGAGCTGCCGCTGCGGCTTACCGCCGCCACCCCCTGTTTTCGGGCCGAAGCGGGCGCGGCCGGCAAGGACACCCGCGGCATCATCCGCCAGCATCAGTTCGACAAGGTGGAACTGGTCTCCATCACCACCCCGGAGCAGTCCGCGGACGAGCTCGAGCGCATGACCGCCTGTGCGGAGGAGGTGCTCAAGCGCCTCGAACTGCCCTATCGGGTGATGAGCCTGTGTGCCGGCGATCTCGGCTTCGCGGCGCTCAAGACCTACGACATCGAGGTGTGGATGCCGGGCCAGGGGCGCTATCGGGAGATCTCGAGCTGCTCCAACTGCGGGGATTTCCAGGCGCGCCGCATGAACGCCCGCTATCGCCCGAAGGAGGTGCGCCGTCCCCGCCACCTCCACACCCTCAACGGGTCCGGGGTGGCGGTGGGCCGCTGTCTCGCGGCGGTGCTCGAGAACTTCCAGGAGCCGGACGGAAGCGTGGTGGTGCCCGCGGCCCTGAGGCCCTATCTGGGTGGCCTGGAGCGCATCGAACCCCATGGCTGAGGGCTCCGGGCTGCGCATCCTGATCACCAACGACGACAGCATCCACGCTCCCGGCCTGCGGG
>JALSGW010000016.1 GCA_026982585.1 Alphaproteobacteria bacterium
GCCGCGCCAAGGGGCCGCTCTTTGGCCTGCCGGTCGGGGTCAAGGACGTGTTCGACACCCGGGACATGCCGACCGCCTTCGGCACCCGGATCCACGAGGGCCGGCAGCCGCTGCGCGATGCCTGGGTGGTGGCGCGGCTGCGCGAGGCGGGGGCGATCATCGCCGGCAAGACGGTGACCGCCGAGATGGCGGCGCTCACCCCGGGGCCGACCCGCCATCCCCGCGATCCCGAGCGCACCCCGGGCGGCTCGTCGATGGGCTCGGCGGCGGCGGTGGCGGCGGGGATGGTGCCGCTGGCGGTCGGCACCCAGACCAACGGTTCGGTGATCCGGCCGGCCGCCTTCTGCGGCGTCTACGGGTTCAAGCCCAGCTTCGGCCTGATCCCGCGCACGGGATGTCTGATGCAGGCGGACAGCCTGGATCACGTCGGGGTGTTCGGCCGCAGCCTCGCCGAGGTGGCGCTGCTCGCCGAAGTGCTGTGCGGTTTCGACCGCGACGATGCGGCCACCGTGCCGCGGGCCACACCCCCTCTTCGCGCACTCCTCGCAAGCGAACCGCCGGTTGCGCCCAAGCTCGCCTGGGTGCCCGGGCCCGGTTGGGAGCGGTGCGAGACGGCGGTGCGCGAGGGTTTTGGCGAGATCGCGGAGGTATTGGGCGAGCGGCTCGTGCAGGTCGAGATGCCGCGGCCGTTCGCCGATGCGGTGCTCGCTCACCGCATCGTGTGGACGGCGGAGATGGCCTATCACTTCCAACGGGAGTATGCGAAGGGCCCGGGAGGGCTGTCCGACGGCCTTCGCGCCATGATCGAGGAGGGCATGCGGGTCTCGGCGCTCGACTACCGCAAGGCGCTCGGGCTCAGGGAGAGCTGCCGGCGGGCGCTCGCCGAGATGTTCGAGGAGTTCGACGCCATCCTCACCCCGGCGGCGCTGGGCGAGGCGCCCAGCGCGGAGACCACCGGCGATCCCATCTGCTGCACCTGGTGGACCTTCGTGGGCGCGCCGGCGCTCAGCCTGCCGCTGCTCGAGGGCGAGCGTGGGCTTCCCATCGGTGTGCAGCTGGTCGGCGAGATCGAGGGGGATGGGGCGCTGCTGCGTACCGCGCGCTGGCTCGAGGGCCGGCTTGCGGCCGCTCATGAGGAGGGGACATGACCGGAAAGCTCGCGGGGATCCTCGGCACCCTGTTGCTCGTCCTCTACGTGGGCTATCTGACCTATCGGGCGGGTTCCCTCGCGCTGGCGATCATCGTCGGCACCATCCTGTTCATGGCGGTCCTCGACCTCTATCAGACCGAGTTCCAGCGACGCGAGAACAGCCGCCGCAGCTGATCGATGGAGACGGAAGACCGCTGCCGGCACGGTAGGGAGGGCGCCTTTGTATCCGCGAACCGCTCCGGTCCGGCTGCGGGACCGGTCGGTGCCGAAGAGTGCGGCGGTCGGCCGCGGTCGGGGGCCAGGGGGACGAGATCGGTGCGGGAGTAACCGTGTCTGCATTGCTCGCCCTTGGCCTGGACGCCTTCGATCTCTTGAGATTTCGCAAGCTGCTCGCAGAGGGAAAGCTGCCCCATCTCGCCTGCCTGCTCGAGCGGGCGGCCTTGCACGAGCTCGAGATGGAATGGCCCGGCGTGCCCTCCGATCCCTGGCGGAGCTTCGTGCTCGACCATCCCTATGAGGTCCACGGCTGCCTCTACAACAAGCGCTGGAATCCGGAGCGGTTGAGCTGGGAGTTCGCTTCGCTGTACGCGGGCGGGCGCAGACCCTTCTGGGAGCGGGCGCGGGCAAGGGGCCTCAGGGTGGCGGTGGTGGACGTGCCCCACGCGCCGGACCCGAGCGAGGATCCGGCCGAGGTGGCGATCGCGGGATGGCAGCGTCACGACGCCGGCCCGGTGGGGGTATGGCCGCCGCAGCTGGCCGCCGAATTGGGGCCGCCCCCCGGGCTGGGGCCGGAACCGTACGGACATCTCACTCCCAACGATCTTTTGGAGGTCAAGGAACGCTGCCTCGCCGCCTGCGAGCAGGCGGGTGCGTTGGTGGCGCGGCTTGTGCGGCGGCGCATGGCGGACGTCTATCTGGTGGCGTTCGGAGCCGCCCATCGGGCCGGGCATTATCTATGGGATCCGCTGCTGTGGGAGCGGGTGGGGCTGTGGCCAAAGGGAGCCGGGGCGCCCTTCGTCTCCGCCCTCGACGAGGTCTACCAGGCGCTCGACCGGGCGGTAGGGCGGATCCTCGACGAGGCACCGGCGGACGCCCGTACCCTGGTCTTCGCCCTGCACGGCATGGGGGCGGAGGTGCCCTGGAACGACCTGTTCGATCGGCTCCTGGCCCTGGTCACAGGTGGAAGACCCGGCGACGGCGGCTCCGGGTCGGGCAGGCTCACCCGCTTGCGGCGTTCGCGGGCGGCGTTCTGGCTCGCGCGACGGCTTCCCCGCAGGGTGCAGGAGCATTTTGCGGCGCTCCTCGGGCGCTGGTCGCGCGACTGGCAAAGGACGCGCTGTTTCGCGCTGCCGAGCGAGGGCTACGGTGCGGTGCGGGTCAACCTGATGGGCCGGGAGCGCTACGGTTGTGTGCGGCCCGGGCCGGCGTATGAGGAATTGCTCGCCGAGCTTGCCGAGGGGTTCCTTGGCCTTCGGGAGTTGGAGAGCGGGGAGCCGGTCGTGGCCGCCGTCCACCGCGTCGATCGGCTCGCCCGAGACGGGCCGGGGCGGAGATCCCTGCCCGATCTGGTGGTCACCTGGCGGGAAGGGGTGGGGCTCGGCTCGCGGGGCGTGCGGACGGCGGACGGCCGCACGCTCGCCTTCGATCGGCCGCTCGTGCCGCATTCGCGCCGCAGCGGGGCGCACCGGCCGCACGGTTTCCTGTTGGCGGAGGACCGGATCCTGGCCGCAGGGTCCGGCCTCCGTCAGCTGCGCAGCACCCGCGATCTGCCGCGCTTGATCCGCGCCCTCGCGGGTATGGAGGATCGCATCCCGGACTAGGCGGCGCTCGCCGCTCGATAGGCGAACGGGCGCACGACGATCCCGCAGCTTCAGGACGGGGCGGCGACGGTGGCGGCACGGGCGAGGCCGAGCAGCGTGGCGGCCGCCATCCACAAGAGGGCGAGCAGCGGCAGCTTCCACAAAAGCTCCAATGATCCTGCGGGGAGGAGGACCGCGGCACCGGTCAGGATCGCGGCCAGGGTCAGCGGACGGGACCACACCCGCGGCCACAGGCGCAAGGGCAGCAGGCTGCCGAGGCTCAAGACCCCGCCTGCGAGAACCGCAGCCGAGGAAGCCAAAGCGGCGCCCGGCAGGCCGAGCGAGGGGGTGAGGGCCAGTACGCCGGCGCCGAGCGCACCGAGCATGGACCAGGCCCAGAGCGCGGCGATGCGGCCCCTTCCGGTTGCCACCAAAGCGGCGCTCGCCACCGCGAACAGGGTCTCGCCGACGCCGAAGCCGATCGCCAGGACGGCGAAGAGCGGGGCCGCCTCCCGATAGCCCGCCCCGAACAGAAGCTCCATCACCGATGCGGCTTCCACCGCCAAGACCGCACAGGCAGGGAGCAACAGGGCGAGCAGCAGCTCCGCCCCGGGCGCCACGGTGGTCGCCGGATCATCGCCCCGCTTTTGCGCGCGTGCGAGGTCGTGGAGCACCACCGGCGCGAGTCCCAGGCCCAGGGCCTGGGGCGCCCTGGCCAACGCCAGCGCGGCCACATAGCCGCCGAGCACGGTGCCGGGGCTGAGGGCCGCCACCAGCCACAGGCTCAGGTGCGGCAGGAGGTTCTGGGCGAGGGTGCGCAGCCACACCGGCAGGGCGGTCGCGGCCAGGGGTTTGAGCAACGTCGGGCGCGGCGGCGCGCGGGGCAAGGCGAGCCGCCAGAGGCCGAATGCGACCGCGACCGCGGAGGCGGCGATGATGGCCACCAGCGCCCCTTCCACGCTGGGCCAGAAGAGGACCACAACCAGCGCCCCCACGAGCCGGGCCGCGGCATAGAGCACCACCAAAAGCGCCCGCAGCCGGAATCGACCCTGGCCGGCGGCGAGCGAGACCCAGAGGAAATAGAAGGCGAACACCGGGATGTCGAAGGCGGCGAGACGCACAAGTGCGCTGCCGCCGGGAAGCCCGAGGGCCGAGGCGATGGCGGGGGCGGCCAGCCACAGGGCGAGGAAGGCGAACAGCGCCGCCGCCAGGGTGAGCAGGGCCGAAAGCGGGATCACCTGCTCCGCGGGCCGGCCCTCGGCGAGCAGCTTGAGGGCGGCGGTGGGAATGCCGAGGCGGGCCACCAGCTCCACCGACAACAGCAGCGACGCCACCACCCCGTAGACGCCGAAACCCTCGGGGCCGAGCGCGCGCGCGAGCAACAGCGCCACCAGATAACCGCACAGGGTGGCGAACAGCTGCGCACCCACATTGATGCCCCCGCGGGCGACCAGCCCTCGCACCGCGTTCAACCCTCGCGCAAAGAGCCGCGGCCGCAATCTCCTGTCCTTCGCCCCGGCACGCAAGTCAACTGCGGGCGATCCGCTCCTCCGCCATCCACACGGTCCGGGGCGGCCGGCTGGGCCTGCGTCTAGCCGAGGCCGAGATGGGCGCGCAGCCGCTCCTCGTCGGCGATCAGCTCTGGGAGGCTTCCCCGGAACACCACCGTGCCCTTCTCGAGCACGCACACCCGCTCGGCGAGCAGGCTCGCGAAGCCGAGATGCTGTTCGGAGAGGAGGAGCGCGAGCCCCCGGGCGCACAGCCGGCTCAGGGTGACGGCGAGCTGGTCCAGCACCTTGGGGGCGAGGCCGGCCGACGGCTCGTCCAGGAGCAGCAGGCGGGGATCGCCCATAAGAGCCCGGGCGATCGCCAGCATCTGCTGCTCGCCGCCCGAGAGTTCCCGCCCGAGCCGGTGGCGGCGTTCGGCCAGGCTCGGGAACAGCGCGAAGGCGCGCTCGAGCGCCGATCGTCCCGTGCCGCGGCGCCGCTCCAGGCCCACCTCCAGGTTCTCCTGCACCGTGAGCTCCTGGAAGATGCGCCGTTCCTCGGGCACATAGCCGACCCCGAGGCGGGCGATGCGCTCGGGTGGCAGCCGTTGGACCGCGCGTCCGCCGATCCGGATGGTGCCGGAGCTGGGCCGCACGAGACCGATGATGGCCTTGAGGGTGGTGGATTTGCCGGCCCCGTTGCGGCCCATCAGGGCGAGTGTGCGACCGGTATCGAGGGCGAAGTCCACGCCCTTGACGGCATGGGCGGCGCCGTAGTGGACGTGCAGGTCCACAACCTCCAGCAGCATGCCGCTCACCCTCGGGCCGGCAGGGAGGTCGGCGCGTCGCCGAGATAGACGTCGCGCACCGTGGGATCCGTGCGCACGGCGGCGGGCGGTCCCTCCGCCACCAAGCGGCCGCGGTCCATCACCATCACCCATTCCGCGAAACGGAACACCACCTCGAGGTCGTGTTCGGTGAACAGCAATGCCACCCCGAGCCGCCGGCGCAGGTCCAAGAGCAGTTCCATGAGCGCGAACCGTTCCCCGAGCGCCATGCCGGCGGTGGGCTCGTCCAGCAGCAGCAGCGCCGGCTTGTGGGCGAGGGCGATGGCCACCTCGAGCCGCTTGAGATCGGCGAAGGGGAGGTTGTGGGCCGGCTGGTCGTCGTGATCCGCGAGGCCCACCAGCACAAGCAGCTCCCGCGCCCGTTCGCGGTTTCGGCGGGCAAACGACCCCCACGGCGCAAAACCGCCCCGATCCGCCGCGAGCAGCGCCATCTGGACGTTCTCGCGCACGGTCATGGAGGAAAACACGGCGCAATGCTGGAAGGTGCGCGCAAGGCCGAGCCGGACGATCTGCTGGGGGCTCCGCCCAGTGATGTCGGCGCCCCGAAAGCGCACCCGTCCGCCGTCTGGCGGAAGGAAACCCGAGATCAGTTGAAAGCAGGTGGTCTTGCCGGCTCCGTTGGGGCCGATCAGCGCCCGCACCTGGCCCGCCGGCACCGAGAAGCTCACCCCGTCCACGGCCCGCACGCCCCCGTAGGACTTGCAGAGCCCCTCCACCTCCAGCACCGGGCTCATGGGCGTCGCAACCTCCGCCGCGCTCCCAGCAAGAGCCGCCGCAGGCCGCCCGCGATGCCGTCCGGGAGCAGGAGCACCAGCGCCAGGATGGCGCCGCCGAGGAGCGCGCGCCAGTAGGGCAGGCGGCTCAGTGCGTCCTCGAGCAGGGTGTATGTGAAGGCGCCCACCTGGGGTCCGAACAGGGAGCCGACCCCGCCCAACAGCACCATCACAAGCCCGTCCACCGAGCGGGCCACCGCCAGCTCGTCGGGAAACACGCTGCCCTTGGCGAAGGCGAACAGACCGCCCGCGAGACCGGCGAACAGGCCGGAAAGGGCGAAGGCGGTGCGCTGGAACCAGACGGGATCGAGGCCGATCGCGGCCATGCGCAAGGGATGGTCGCGCGCCCCGCGCAGCCCGTAGCCGAAGGGCGTGAACACCAGGAGACGGAGAACCGTCAGGGAGAGACCGCAGAGGGCGAGGGCGAGGTAGTAGAAACCCGCCTTGTCGGCGAGCCAGGCGGGCGGCCAGATGCCGAGCAGCCCGTCGTCGCCGCCGGTGACCGCATCCCATTGCACCGCGGTCGCCCACAACAGCTGCGCCACCGCCAGGGTCAGCATGGCCAGATAGATGCCCGAGAGCCGCGCGCACAGCCAACCCACGAGCCAGGCGGCGAGCCCGGCCGCCGCGGGGGCCAGGGCAAGGGCCGGCAGCATGGCGGCGCCCAGATGGGTCACGGCGAGGGCGGCGGCATAGGCGCCGAGACCGAAGAAGGCGGCATGGCCGAACGACACCATCCCACCCGGTCCGATCAGCAGATGCAGGCTC
>JALSGW010000017.1 GCA_026982585.1 Alphaproteobacteria bacterium
ATAAGCATAGGTGGCGCTCGCGAGGACCGTGCACCGCTCCTCCCCGTCGGTGCAAACGAGGGCGACGTCGATGCCGTCCATCGAGGTGCCGCTCATGAGCCCGAGGGCCAGGAGAAGCCTCGCCACCGCCGCCTCCCTGTCCTAGAAGCCGGAGCGAAGGCTGCGCCAAGGAGGATGTGATCGCAACGCTGGCCGGCACCATCCTCGCCCCGGAGGGGCCGCTGCGCGGGCGGCTCCAGTACACGGCCGCGATCCGCCGCATCGAGCCCGACCCGGCCGCCCCCGCCTGGCCGCTGGTGGTGCCCGGCTTCGTCGACCTCCACGTGCACGGCGGCGGCGGCCAGGATGTGATGGCGGGCGAGGAGGCGATCCGCGGGCTGTTGCGCTTCCATCTCCGCCACGGCACCACGGCGCTGGTGGCGGCCACCGTCACCGCCCCGCGGGAGGACCTCCGCGCCGCCGGCGCCGCCCTCGGGCGGGTCGCGGCCCGCCCCGGCCCCGGCGAGGCCAAGCTGCTCGGGCTCCATCTCGAAGGCCCCTTCATCAGTCCCGAGGCATTGGGCGCCCAGCCGCCCCACACCCTGCCGCCCGAGCCGACCCTGTTGGAGGAGCTGGCCGGGCTCGTGCCCCTTCGGGTGCTCACCTTCGCCCCGGAGATCGACCCGGAGGGACGGCTGGTCGAAGCGGCGCTGCGGCTCGGCTGTCGCGCCCAGATCGGCCACACCCGCTGCACCTTCGCCCAGGCCAAAGCGGCCCTCGAGCGGGGAGCGAGCGGCTTCACCCATTTGTTCAACGCCATGAGCGGCCTCCACCACCGCGAGCCCGGAGCGGCCGCCGCCGCCCTGGCCTTGGGGCGGTACGCGGAGATCATCCCCGATCTCATCCACGTACATCCGGCCCTGTTGCGGGCGGCCTACCGCTGCCTGCCGGAGCTCTACGGGGTCACCGACGCCACCGCCGCCGCCGGCATGCCGACCGGCCGCTACCGGCTCGGCGGGCGCTGGGTGTGGCGGCGGGGGGACCGGGCGGTGCTCGAGGACGGTCGTCTCGCCGGCAGCGTGCTGACCATGGACGAGGCGTTCCGGAGGCTTGTGGGGTGCGGATGGTCGTGGCACGAGGCGGCCGACATGCTGGCCGGCCGTCCGGCACGTTATCTCGGCCTCGCCGACCGCGGCGCCATCCTCCCGGAACGACGGGCCGATCTCCTGCTCTTCGATTCCCGGCTCCGGCTCAAGACGGTGATCCGGGAGGGGCGAGAGGTGGTCTAGCCGGCCTCCTCCTCGAGGCGGAGCGGTGTGGTGAACCCGGGCGGCTTCACCACCAACAGCGCGCAGCGCGCCTGGCGCATCACCGCCTCCGCCACACTGCCCAGCAACAGACCCATGAGGTGGGAGCGCACGTGGCTGCCGAGGACGATGAGATCGATCCCGAGCCGCTCCGCCTCCCGGGGGATCACCACCTCCGGCGCACCCTTGACGAGATGGGGACGGATCGCCACCGGCCGGTCCCGGAACGGTTGCAGCAGCGCATCGAGCGCCTGCTCGTGACGCCTTAGGGTGTGGTTCACGAGCCGCTCCACCTCCTCCCGGCCCCCGGCACCGAACACCCGCTCCCGCATCCGCCGCTCGCCGTAGACCTGCCAGGCGTTGAGCACGTGCAGCTCCGCCCGCTCGAGCTCGGCGAGCGAACAGGCGAGCTCGAGAATGGTGATCTCCAGCTCCGGCTCCTCCTGCTCCAGCAGCTGCACCGCGGCCAGGATGCGGCCGTAGCGGCTGTGGGGGACCGGCCGGTCGATCCACACCGGGGTGGGGCAGAGCTCCACCAGCCGGGTGTCGAGAGTGCCGAACAGATAGGCCGAGAGCCCCTCCTGCGGGGAGGCCTTCTTCATCACCAGATCGTGCCCGGCCCGCACCACCTCCCGCACCACCGCCACATGGGGCCGGCCGACCAGGAGCTTGTGCGCGATGCGGGGATGATGGGAGCTGTGGGCCGCCGCGAGCTCGGCGAGACGCGCCTCGATCTCGCCGGAAAGATCCCGGAACATGCGCTCCTGGACGGGTTGTTGCCCGGCATCGGAGGTCTTGGGCGGCGCCTCCACCACATGGGCGATCGTGAGCGCCGCCCCGTTGCGGCGCGCGAGGTCCAGGGCCCGGGCGAAGAACGCGTCCTCCCGCGGCTCCTCCTCGAACAGGTAGAGGATATTGCGAAACCGTTTCATGGCCCCTGTCCCCTCACGCGCGGCCATCATGACAGCAGCACGCGCGGCGGGAAAGATCCGGCTTTCGCCATCATACGCGGATACGGGGTGCGACAAAGGGTACCATGGTTGCCGCGGCCGGAGCTGCACATAAGCTGGAACGGTGTGGGCGGGAGCGGCGCGCCCGCCGCCGACAGCGGCACCGCCGCGGTACGACGATTGCTTTGACGGATACCACGATGTAAGTATGGGCTTCGAGGTGTCGGCTGCCGCCGGCCTGATCGAGGCGTCACCACTTGCGGTTTATCCGGACTCGGACCGACGGAGGGGCTCTCCTTTTCCGGCAGGTAGGGGTGTGGCGTGAACAACGAAGTGATGACGACCGATGCTGCCGTTCAGCCGAAGCGACCTTGAGAAATACTTTCCCCCCAGCGTGTGGGAGCGCGCCGAGGAGCTGGTGGCCCAGGGGGCGCTGGTGGAGGTGCATCTCGAGCGCGACGGCCGCTCCATCAGCGGCCGGGTGCGGGGCGAGCGGCGCCTGCCCTACCACACCCGGGTCAACATCGCGAATGGGCGCGGCGGGCGCATTCGGCTCTCCAGCACCTGCACCTGTCCGGTCTACGACTGCGAACATGCAGCGGCGCTGCTGCTCGGGGTGCTCGAGCGGGCCGCCGCCCCCACCGGCGAGGACGTCACCGCCACCATCGACCAGGAGCTGGAACACTGGATCCGCCAGCTCACCCACACGGTGCGCAACCTGCGCTCCCAGAGCGGCAGCGGTCACGAGCGGATCCTCTACATCCTCGAGCCGGCGCAGCGGTCCTGGGGCGAGGTGGGCCACGCCCAGCCGATCAGCGTGCAGCTCGTGCGCGCCCGGCACCTCGGCGAACACGTCTACCGGCGCGAGACTCCCATCAGCCTCGCGAGTCTGAGCGAGGGCGATCCGCCGCCGTTTGCCACCCTGGACGACCTCGTGATCGCCCGCATGCTGGGCAACGGCAGCGCGGGCAGCCGGCGGCTTGCAGGTGCGGTGGACGCGGAGGCCCTCAAGCGCATGATCGCCACCGGTCGCTGTTTCTGGTACCAGGCGCGGGGCCGTCCGCTGGTGCTCGGCCCGGTGCGCAAGGGCCGGTTCCGCTGGCGCTTCGACGATCAGGGCCGCCAACGGCTCGAATGCCGGTTGGAGGGCGAGGATTCGGCGCTCGTCCTGGCCCTGGGGGAGCCCTGGTATCTCGATCCCGATTCCGGAGCCTGCGGCCCCATCGACACCGAGGTGCCGGCGCCCGTGGCGTCGCTGCTTTTGCGGGCCCCGCGGGTGGCGCCGGAGGCGGCCACGGTGGCGCGCCAGAAGCTGGTCGGCCTCGGCTCCTGGGTGCCGCTTCCCGAACCCCTGCGCAAGCGCGAGCGGGTGGAGGTGCGGCCGGTGCCCCAGCTCCACCTCTATGTGGTGGAACTCCGGGTGGAGCGCGGCATGGGCTGGCGCAAGGAGGTGGAACACGTACCGGTGCCGCTCGCGCGCCTGTCCTTCGACTACATGGGGGTGACGGTCGGCTGGCAGGACGGACGCAACGACATCCACCACGTGGTGGACAACCGCCTTCTCATCATCGCCCGGGACACCGAGTTCGAGAACGCGGTGCTCGAACGGCTCAACGAATGCGGTCTGCAGCCCCTCGGCCCCGCCGGCCTCGGCCGCTTCGCCGACGAGAGCCAGCGTCAGGACTTCACCTTCGACGAGGACGAGGAGCAGGACGTCAGCCTGCGCTGGGTGGAGTTCGACCATCTCGAGGTGCCGCGGCTGGAGGCGGAGGGCTGGCGCATCACCTACAGCGAGGACTATCCCTACCGGGTGGCGCGGCCGGATCCGCACTGGCGGGCCGAGATCATCGAGACGGGCAGCGACTGGTTCGACTTCGACCTCAGCGTCGAGGTGGAAGGGGAGCGCATCCCGCTGTTGCCCATCCTCCTGGACCTGTTCGCCCGGGATCCGGAGATCATGAGCCCGGCGACACTCGAGGAGCTCGGCGACGAGCCGCTCTACGGTCTGTTGCCGGACGGCCGGTTCCTGCCGGTTCCCGCGAGCCGGGTGAAGGGCATCGTCGAGGCCCTCTATGATCTGTTCGCGAGCCGCAAGATCGACCGCCGCGGGCGGGTTCGGCTCACCCGCGCCCAGGTGGGACGGCTCGGCATCATGCGGCGGGAGCTTGCGGAGGACGCGCTGCGCTGGCAGGGCGGCGAGGCGCTGCGCCGGCTGGCCGATCGTCTCGGGCGGATCTCCCAGATCCCGGACATCACACCGCCCAAAAGCCTGCAGGCGACCCTGCGTCCTTACCAGAAGCAGGGGGTGGCCTGGCTGCAGTTCCTCGCCGACTGCCATCTCTCAGGCGTGCTGGCCGACGACATGGGGCTGGGCAAGACCGTCCAGACCCTCGCCCACATCCTGCTCGAGAAGGAACAGGGACGGCTCGGCCATCCGGCCCTGGTGGTGGCCCCCACCAGCCTGATTCCCACCTGGCGCAACGAGCTGCGGCGCTTCGCCCCGTCGCTGCGGCTGCTCGTGCTCCACGGTCAGCATCGGCAGCAGCTGTTTCCGCGCATCCCCGAGAGCGACGTGGTGCTGACCAGCTACACCCTGCTCCTCCGGGATGCCGAGGTGCTGCTGCCCCACCGCTGGCGGCTCGTGGTGTTGGACGAGGCGCAGGCGATCAAGAACCCCAGCACCAAGCTCGCCCGCACCGCCTGCCAGCTGCAGGCGGAGCAGCGGCTGGCGCTGACCGGCACGCCCATGGAGAACCACCTGGGCGAGCTGTGGTCGGTGTTCCACTTCCTCATGCCCGGCTTCCTCGGCGACCGCGAATCCTTCCGCCGGGTGTTCCGCAATCCCATCGAAAAGGAGGGCGACCAGCAGCGCCAGGCCCTGTTGGCGGCCCGGGTGGCGCCGTTTTTGTTGCGCCGGACCAAGGAACAGGTGGCCACCGAACTGCCGCCCAAGAGCGAGGTGCTGAGGGAGATCGAGCTCAACGAGGAACAGCGCGAACTCTACGAATCGGTGCGGATGGCGGTGCACGAGCAGGTGCGCGAGGAGATCCGGCGGCGCGGGCTCGCCCAGAGCTCCATCGCCATCCTCGAGGCCTTGCTCAAGCTCCGCCAGGTGTGCTGCGACCCGCGGCTGCTCAAGGACCTCCGGGGCACGCCGCCGCCCAGCGCCAAGTTCGAGCTGCTCATGGGCATGCTCGAGGGCATGGTGGAGACCGGACGGCGCATCATCGTGTTCTCCCAGTTCGTCGAGATGCTGGAGCTCATCGAGGCGGGGCTCAAACGGCGCCACCTGCCCTATGCCATGCTGACCGGGCGCACCCGCGACCGGGAAAAACCGGTGGCCCGGTTCCAGAAGGGCGAGGTGCCGATCTTCCTGATCAGCCTCAAGGCGGGCGGCACCGGCCTCACCCTCACCGCCGCCGACACCGTCATCCACTACGATCCCTGGTGGAACCCGGCGGTGGAGGCCCAGGCGACCGACCGCGCCCACCGCATCGGTCAGGACAAGACCGTCTTCGTCTACAAGCTCATCGCGAGCGGCACCGTGGAGGAGCGCATGCTGGAACTGCAGCAGCGCAAGAAACAGCTGGTGGCAGGCGTGCTGTCCGGCGCCCGGGGCGGGCTCGCCTTGAGCGAGGAGGACATCGAGGCCCTGTTCGCACCCCTGCCGGAGGAGTGAGGCACGGCCGCAGGCCGTCACGGCCTCGTCAATTGTCTCGGCACCGACATCCGCTAGCGTGGCGGCGCATGATCGGGGCCCAGGATCCCGGCAGGTGACGGCAGGGACACTCGAGGCGGATCTGTGCGTGCTCGGCGGCGGGGCGGGGGGGCTCGCCACCGCGATCGGCGCCGCGCGCATGGGGGCGCGGGTCGTTTTGGTGGAGGCCGAGCGGCTCGGGGGCGAATGCCTCCACAGCGGTTGCGTTCCCTCAAAGAGCCTGCTCGCCATAGCCCGGGCCGAGGCGGAGGCCGCGCGCGGCTTTGATGCCGAGACCCGCGCCGAGGCCTTCGAACGAGCGCGGCGCCATGTCGCCCGCACCATCAGGGCCATCGCCCACCACGACAGCGAAGAGCGGCTTCGCGCCCTCGGCGTGCAGCTGGTGCGGGGAGCGGGCCGCTTTACCGGGCCCCGGGAGCTCGAGGCCGCAGGTGTACGCATCCGGGCGCGCCGCTTCGTGGTGGCCACCGGCTCGCGTCCCCACATCCCCGACATTCCCGGCCTCGCCGGCGCGAACGTCCTCACCACCGACGACATCTTCGGCCTCGAGAGCGCTCCCGAGCATCTGCTGGTGGTGGGCGCGGGGCCGAGCGGCGTGGAGCTCGCCCAGGCCTTCCGCCGGCTCGGCAGCCGGGTGAGCGTGGTGGAGGCACACCGCATGCTGGGCGGCGAGGATCCGGAGCTGGTCGACTGGATCCGCCGGGCGCTCGCGCGCGAGGGCATCGAGCTGTTCGAGGGCATCGCCGATCTGCGCGCCGGTCCCGCCGCGGCCCTGCGCTTTCGCTGGCAAGAGAGGGAGGTTGGGCTTTCGGGCAGCCATCTGCTGCTCGCCTGCGGGCGCCGTCCGCGCGTCGACGGTCTCGGC
>JALSGW010000018.1 GCA_026982585.1 Alphaproteobacteria bacterium
AGGGGCTCACCACCGTGGCCGCCGATGGACGCTCGCGCGCCCTCCGTTCCCACTGCCCACGCAGCTGATCCAGTGCCGACGGGCGTCCCGGTCCCGTGATGACGAGCCGCACCCGGCTCGTGTCGCGGCCACACCACCCTTCCGCCCGTCGGCGCACGTCCGCGACGAACGCCCGGCATCGCGCCCCGGCGGGTCCCGCATCCGAATAACCGACCACCTCCTCCAGGAGGGACAGGATCCCTTCGAGGCACGAGCGGGGTCCGGGCGTATCGGCACCGTAGTCCAGGACGCCGGCCACCTCCTGGTTGCGCCGGTAGCCCTCCTCCGTGAGGTTGGCCGACGCCACGATCAGCCGCAGGCGCCGGGCCCACAGCAGCACCGACACCTTCGCATGGAGCGCCGCACCCGGCACGCGCACGGGCACCAGATCCCAGCGGAGGCTGCGCCGGCCGCGGCAGTGGCGCGCATCGACCAGCGCCACGGCGCAGGCGAGCGCCGCGAGCCGCTCCTCGCGCTCTATGAGCCACGCCGCGCCGTCCGACTCGGGATCCGAGGTGATGCCAGCGAAGCGGGCAAGGCACTCCTCCTCGAACAAGGAGGCGGAGAAGGTGAAGCTCGTCGCGACGCAACCGACGGGCTCGCCGGCGCCTTCCGGCGGGGACCACAAGTCCAGGAGGCGCTGCTCGTCCCCTCCGGGCGGCACCCTGCCTCTCATACCTGCACCTTTCCCAACGTCACACAAAAAGAGAGGAGGGGTTTCGCACGATACCGATGAACGTATTCGCCGCCGCCACGTGCGCCCTCATCCCTCCGGTACCGCGGCCGTGTCAAGACTGTCCCATCGTCGAAGCGGTCCAGCCACGGCGCCCTGCCCGCCGGTGGTTTCCTCTCCTGGATCTCCAGGTGATGGGCGAGGAGACCTTCCACCCAGGCCTGTGTCTTCGAACGTTCACCCACCCTGCGGAACCGAGCGGCGAACTCGTCAGCCAGACCCTTCACGCCGAGCCCGTCCAATGCGACACGAGCGGACTCGAATGCCTCCGGGGCGCCGACCGCGGCCCGCTCCATGACTTCCGACCGTGCCAGGGCTCGCACATGCATCCTGCGGCCGTGACGCGTCGCCAGATACAGCAGCTCCTCAAAGGCGTCCTGGAGCAGGCGGGCGAACCGCTCGTAGGCGGATATGGCATCGAGCAGGACGCCCAGCGCCTCCGGCGCCCGGCCTCGCAGACGTTCGTGGAAGCTCCGTTCGGATCCCTCCGCGCGGGACCTCGCGCCCCCGTCCGACGACAGCAGGTCCAGCAACCACGCGCGCCAGCCGATCTCACCGCTCCGGCGCAGGATTTCCCACAGCGCCTCGCGCACGGCAGGCCCTGCTCCCGCGGGATCCAGGTGCGAGGCCATCTCATGCCATCCGCGCCATCCCGCGGAACGGTCCGTCCGGCCCGCCGCCAGGCCTGCCTCCACCGCGTCGGCGAGACGGCGCTTGAAGTCTCGGCCGGGACCCGCCCCCGTCACGAACCCGTGCAGGCCTGTGTCGTCCTCCCACGCCTGGAGCAGATCGAGGCCACGATCCATCAGACGCCCGTCACGATCGATCAGCCGCAGGGTCTCCGCCAGCACACGGTAGACCCCGTGGAAACCGAAGACCGTGGGGGTCTTGAGATAGGTCCTGGCGCAGACGGGCTCACCTCGCTGCAGGGCGGCGGTCACCTTCTCGTGACCCGGTAGGCCGCGCAGCCTCTCACCCCGGCCGTGCACCCGCACGAGCGCCTCGACCACGTACCACTCGTAGACCTGCCAGGGAGGGCTGACGCCGTCGGCGGCGAGCGCGTCGACACCGACCTCCTCTGCGATCACGGCACCTGCACAGATCGGCACGAGGTAGCGGGGGTCCGACTGCCGTTCCCGTACGCCCGGGACGAGCATCACCCCGAGCCTGTCCGCGATCATATAGAGCCCCAGCGGATCGAGCCCGCTCTCCGAGACCTGCGAAGCGTCCCACGCCGAGCGGACCGGTACCAGCAGCCTAGCGCTTCGCACGCCCACCCGCCTCTCTCACGAATCCACGCGCCCGCCTGCATGACAGCGCCGGTCCATCCAGGCGCACGGCGTGGCACCCGCAATCGGGCCGGCGTACGAGCGCCGTCCATACGGGGCCCGTGTACCACGCCGGCACGCAGGATCAGGCACGGTCGTCACCATCCCCATCGGTCGGGGGTTCGTCGCCGCCGAAGACATCGATCTGCCGGAGAAACTGCTCCCGCGTCATCTGGAGGCCCGTGGGATCCGGCCCCGAAGCGACGATCCCGTCTTCGATCGCATAGGCGAGTGCCTTCCGGATCGCCTCCTCGCGGGTCCGTCCGACCGCCATCACGACGCAGCCCAGCTTCACCGAATACACACTCGTCCCCTCTTTTCCAGCAATCTAGACGGGCACATCCATGCGGTGAGCCGTGTTCCCGCACCAATCACGCCGCACGCACCGGCCCACTCGGCCCGAAAGCCATGCGTCCATCATCTCAACGCCGCCGCTGTGCCTCGGACTCACAGGCGGCGAGCAGGGCGTCGGCCAGCGCCTCGACCCGCTCCCGCATCGCCAGCCGCTCAAGCCACCGTCCCGGTATGCCGCCCGCGCCGAACACCGCGCCGGCGAGCTGGCCGCACACGGCCCCCGTGGTGTCCGCGTCCTCACCGAGGTTCACCGCCCTCAGGCAGGCCTCCTCGAAGCCGCCGCTCCGGCCCAGCGCCCACAGCGCGGCCTCCAGGCAATGGACCACGTACCCGCTCCCCCGGATCTCCGGTGGCTCCCGCCCCCGCCACGATCCCCGGGCCACCCGCTCGATCTCGGGACACAGCGGCTCACGCTCCCAGAGCCCCGCCACAGGCTCGTACATGGGCGAGAGCAGCGTCTCCAGCGGCTCGCCACGGAGGGCGCCCACGAGCAGCCCCGTGAAGTAGCGGCAGGCGTCCACCGCCGCCGGCGCGCCGTGGGTCGTCTTCGAGCACTGGCCCGCCCATCGCACCGCCTCCTCCGGCGCGTGCGCCCAGCGCAGGGCGATGGGCGCGATGCGCATCAGCGACCCGTTGCCGGCGCTCCACGGGTCCGCGGGCCCCGCGAACGGGTCGCCCGTCTCCCGGAAGGTCTCCAGCGCCCGGTCCACCGTGTTGCCGATGTCGAAGCATTCGCCGGTCGATGACAGATGCCCGTGGTCGCGCCACCTGAGGTAGCGGCGCATCTGGTCCACGGGATCGAAGCCGCCCCGCTCGACCAGGCTCTCGGCGAGACACAGGGCCATGGAGGTGTCGTCCGTCCACTGGCCCGGCGCCAGATCGAACGGCCCGCCGCCCACCATGTCCGTCACCGGATCGAACGTTCCCGGCCGCGAGAATTCCAGCGTGGTGCCCAGGGCGTCGCCGACGGCGAGCCCGAGCAGCGCCCCGCGCCACCGGTCGAGCCGCCTGATCGGCTGTCCCTGTCCGCGTCCGTGTCCTCCACCTCGCATGCCGAACTTCCCCATCACCACACGAAGCCGATCGGGCGCGCCGGCCCGCCTTCCGCATCCGCCTTGCGCCGCACCTCCTCGACGAGGGCATCCGCCACCGCCCGCGGGCCAGTGAAGGGCTCGACCTGGTGGCGGCGCAGCAGCACGGCGAAGTCGCCGATCGCGAGCGTCTGCAGCGCGCGGACGCGCTCGACGAGCTCCCTCCGGGGGATCCTCAGG
The DNA here is from genome assembly GCA_026982585.1 of Alphaproteobacteria bacterium. Taxonomy (GTDB): domain Bacteria; phylum Pseudomonadota; class Alphaproteobacteria; order Geminicoccales; family Geminicoccaceae; genus HRBIN39. The sequence continues at coordinate 3,726 of JALSGW010000018.1, forward strand.
TTGAACCGCCGGCACATGGCGCGGAACAGACGCTCGGCCTGATCCGGGCGGAGGAACCGGAACTCCACCTTCAGGTCGAAGCGCCGCACGACGGCCGGATCGAGGGCCGCGAACCGGTTGGTCGTCGCGACCAGGACGCCGCGGTAGCGCTCCAGGGCCGACAGCATCACGTTCACCTGGGTCACCTCCCACCGGTGGCGCGCGCCTTCTCGCGCCGAGAGGAAGGAATCCATCTCGTCCAGCAGCAGCACCGCATCATCCCGCTCGGCCGCCTCGAAGAGCGCGTCGATCGCCTTTTCGGTCTCGCCGAGGTATTTCGACAACAGCTCCGCCGGCCTCGCCTCCACGAGCGGCCGCCCCAGGCGGCGGGCGAGCTCGCGTGCGAAGGCCGTCTTTCCGGTGCCGGGCGGTCCATAGAGGCACACGCGCAGGCTCGGGCTGGCTCGGACCGCATCGAGCAGGGCGTCGAGGCGATGGGAGGCGTTGACGTACCGGAGGTCGTACCGCTCGTCGCCGCGCCGGTCCGGACGGATCTCCTCGGCTCCGATGACCTTCAGATACCCGTTGACCACGTCGACGAGCGCGTCCGCCACGTCCGTGCCGACGCTACCCGCCGTGATCATACGGGCCGAACGGGCGGCCAGCGCGGCGACCGCGGGCGACACGGCGGGCGAAGCCGCCAGCGCACGGACCGTGCGCTCGGGAACGGCCTCCCCCACGGCCCTGCGGATGATCGTCTCGCGCACCGAGCGATCCGGGACCGGCAGCTCCAGGATCAGCGAGAACCGCCGCAGCAGAGCCGAACCGAACACCCGTGGTTCGTTGCAGATCCACACCGTCGGCACGGGCCCGTTCTCCATGGCCTGGATGAACCATCCCTTCCCGCGCCGGCCGCCGTGGACCTCCAGGACGTCACCACGCACCAGGTCGGCCAGCGTGTCGTCCGCCTCGTCGAAGACCAGGATCCCGCGCCCCTGGCCGAGGAGCGCCTGCGCCGCGGCGAAGGTCCTCAGCCGGCGCTTGCCCTCGACGATGTCGCCGTCCTCGTCCATGACGGGCACCTCGTGCACGGCGCACCCCAGCTCCCTGGCCACCACCCTGCTGAGCTGGGTCTTGCCGGTGCCGGGCGGCCCGTAGAGGAGGACGTTCACGCCGCGTGTTCCCTCTGTGAGCGCATGGCGCAGACAGGCCACCAGCATCGAGCACTCGCGCTCCAGATGGGCGTAGTCCTCGCGCCGCAGGCAGGGCGGCTCCGGGACATGCAGGATCCCCTTGAGGACCTTGCCCACGGCGGCCTCCTGCTCGGTGGCAAGGTGGAGCAGCGAGGTGCTCATCAGATCGAGCTTGTCCCGCAGCCGGTCGGCGCGGCGGTCCACCTGCAGGAGCCCGCTCCCGATCAGCGCCCCGTCGCTGCGCAGGGCTTCGCGCATCTCGCCCACCGTCGCACCAAGCACGACGGCCAGCACGCGCGCGAGCCCGCCGCCGCGCAGGCTCTCGATGTGCCAGGCCGCCTCCGCCAACGGCGGGTGCTCGTGGATCAGGATGGCGAAGGCGAGGACGCACCGCTGGACCTCGCTCAGGCCGGCGAGCTCCGCCAGCTCGGCAAGGTTGCGCCGCAGCGGATCCGGCAGCTCGGGCACGAGCGCCTCGTGCTCCACCAGGGCCTCCGCCAGGCGGCGGCGCACCTCGACGGCGAACGCGCGCTGGTCCTCCGCGGGAGCCCGCGGAAGCCCGAAGAGCTCGCAGATCCCACCGTCGCCGTAATGGACCTTGCCGAGGTAGCTCCGGAACCCTTCCAGCCGCACCAGGATCCGCAGCGTCCACAGCCTGACGACCGCCGGGGTCGTGTCCACCCCACCTGCCGCACGGCTCTCTTCGTGCCTAGCCCCCTTCTCGATCAGCCACAATGTGTCGCTCAGCAGCCTGTTCAGCTCTCCCATGTCCTCGGTCCTCTCGCTTGGCGCCCATTCTACGGATCCGAGCGACAACTTATGTCGTCACGCTGCAACGGCCGGAGGCTCAGGTTTTGAGCCACTGACGCCCGTATACTTCGCTTTCATGGACACCGACATTCCGAACCACGACCCCGACCCCAACCCGAATCACGACCGCCCCGAAAAGGGGCGCTTCGGCCCCTACCGCGCCATCGTCGAAGCGATGGTGCGCGCGGGCAAGGTGCTCGCGGCGGACTACTACTCCGGCCGCCCCATCGTCGACAGGCACAAAGCCAAGTGCGATAAGGAAGCGGAGAAGATCATCCGTGACGCGATCCATGAATCCTTCCCCGACTCTCGGATCATTGGCGAGGAGGAGGGATGCGAAGGCGACGCCGACGCGCGCGTGGTCTGGATCGTCGACCCCAACGACGGCACGAGCGCCTTCAGCCGCGGCTACCGCGGCTCGGCGGTGTCCGTCGCCTGCCTGGTGGACGGGCGGCCCGAGTTCGCGGCCGTCCATGCCTGGGGCTTCCCCGTGGAGCCCGGGGACCTGATCGCCTGGCGGCGCGGCGGGCCCATCGTCCGCAACGGCATCCCGGTCGAAGCCGGACGGCGGCCCGGCGCGCGCATCGTCGTCTCGCAGTCGGCGGACGTCGACCTGCGCTCGTCCTCCCTCAACGCCGAGCTCTGCGCCCCGCACCCCTACCTGCCCCTGGCCAGCATCGCCTACCGCCTCGCGGCCGTGGCCTGTGGCGACGGCCTCGCCGGCGTCTCCCTCGCCTCGCCCACCGAGTGGGACCTCGCCGCCGGCGCCTTCCTGCTGGAGGCCTCCGGCATGGCCCTCTACGACCGCGGCGGACGCCGCATACGCTTCGGCCCCAGGGGCGACTTCGCCGAGGATTACGACCTGGACTGGGTCTTCGGCGGCGACGGAACGACCTGCCGCCGCCTGGCCGACAGGGACTGGGAACCGTTGGAGGGCTGGGGCGGAAACGCCGATGCCGGCACCGACGACGGGAGCCTGTTCGACCTCGCTCCGCCCGCGCGGCCGGCCGGCCCTGTGGACCGGGATCTCCTCGACCGCACGATGGGTGCCCTCGCCGGCCTCCTCGCCCTCTCCCCCGGAACCGGCACGGCCAGCAAGGGACCCC